>NZ_JAAGPG010000381.1:0-8362 GCF_017104665.1 Burkholderia sp. Se-20378
TTCCGGCCGCGCCGCTCGCTGCCGGTACGGCCGCGCGGATCTTCACCGGCGCGACGGTGCCGCCCGGCGCCGACGCCGTCGTGATGCAGGAGCAGACGGCGGCCGACGGCGATGCGGTCGAGATCCTGCACACGCCGAAGGCCGGTGAATGGATCACCGCACAGGGTGCGGATATCCGGCAGGGCTCGGTAATCCTGCCGGCCGGCACGCGGCTCACGCCGCAGGCGCTCGGCCTGGCCGCGTCGGTCGGCTGCGCGCAATTGGCGGTCGCGCGGCGGATTCGCGTCGCGGTGTTCTTCACCGGCGACGAACTGACGATGCCCGGCGAGCCGCTGAAGCCGGGTGCGATCTACAACTCGAACCGCTTCACGCTGCGCGGGCTGCTGGAGCGGCTTGGCTGCCACGTGACCGACTACGGGATCGTGCCCGATTCGCTCGCCGCGACGCGCGACACGCTGCGCGCGGCTGCCCGCGATCACGACGTGATCCTGACGAGCGGCGGCGTGTCGGTTGGCGACGAGGACCACGTGAAGCCGGCCGTCGAGGCCGAAGGGCGGCTCGCGCTGTGGCAGATCGCGATGAAGCCCGGCAAGCCGCTTGCGTACGGCGCGGTGCGCCGTGGCGACGATCGCGCCGATGCGCACTTCATCGGGCTGCCCGGCAACCCGGTGTCGAGCTTCGTCACGTTCCTGCTGTTCGTGCGGCCGTTCCTGCTGCGCCTGTCCGGCGTGCGCGACGTCGCGCCGCGCGCGCTGTCGCTGCGTGCCGACTTTTCGCAAAACAAGGGCGACCGGCGCAACGAATTCCTGCGCGCGCGCGTCAACGCGGCCGGCGGTCTCGACCTGTTCCCGAACCAGAGCTCGGCGGTGCTGACGTCGACGGTGTGGGGCGATGGCCTGATCGACAACCCGCCGCAGCACGCGATCAGCGCCGGCGAGACCGTGCGTTTCATTCCGTTTTCCGAACTGCTGTCGTAACGCGACGGCTTCCCGAACCATGAAGATTCAACTGAAATTTTTTGCAAGCGTACGCGAGGCACTGGGCGTCGCCGACGAGCAGGCCGACGTGCCGGACAGCGTCACGACCGTGGGCGACGTGCGCGCATGGCTGCGCGTGCGCGGCGGTGCGTGGGCCGAGACGCTCGCCGAAGGGCGCGCACTGCGCATGGCGTGCAATCATGAAATGACCGATCCCGACACGCGGCTCACCGAAGGCTGCGAAGTCGCGTTCTTTCCGCCGGTGACGGGCGGTTGAGGCACGGGCGATGGCAACGGTACGAATCCAGACCGACGACTTCGATCTGAACGCGGAAGTCGCGGCACTGCGCGCACGCAACCCGAAGATCGGCGCGGTCGCGTGCTTCGTCGGCACGGTGCGTGATCTGAACGAAGGCGAATCGGTTGCCGCGATGGAGCTCGAGCACTATCCGGGGATGACCGAGAAGGCGCTCGAGAAGATTGCCGCCGAGGCTGGCCGGCGCTGGCCGGGCATCGACGTCGCGATCGTGCATCGCGTCGGCAAGCTCCTGCCGCTCGACCAGATCGTGATGGTCGCAACGGTTGCGTCGCACCGCGGCGATGCGTTCGCGTCGTGCGAGTTCGTGATGGACTACCTGAAGACCGAAGCGCCGTTCTGGAAGAAGGAAACCACGCCGGACGGCGAGCGCTGGGTCGATGCGCGCAGCACCGACGATGCCGCGCTCGCGCGCTGGGGTATCGAATCGGGCAATACGCGGCGCTGAGCGCGACGTCAGGGTGGTGCGGCGAGGTGCCGCATGCGCGCACAAGCGTCGCGCGCGATGGCGATCCGTTACGCGTCCGGATCGCTGCTGCGCCCGATGATCTTCGTCGGAAACGGCTCGCCGCGGGCACGCGACGGCAACGCGTGCGGATCGTCGCCCGCGTCGCGACGGCGCGGCGCGATCGCGTCGAGCAGTGCCTGCTGCTCGGGCGGAATCTGATAGTCCCAGCCGAACCGGCTCAACTGGAGGCTCTGCGCGATCCGCAGCGCCGGCTCCATGAAGCGGATCGCCGCGGGCGGCGCGTAGCGCGTCTCGACGGTCTTCAGGAACAGCGACAGCCAGCGGCTGAAATGGGCGGGTTCGATCCCGTCGAGCGGCTGGTGTGCTTGCTGCACGTTGCCGCGATAGCCCTTGGTGCCGAGCACGAGGCTCGACCAGAACGTGACCATCTTCGGCAGGTGGTCGTCCCAGCGGCCGGCCAGCTTCGCGTCGAACACGGGCCCGAGCAGCGGATCGGCGCGCACGCGGTCATAGAAGGCGTAGACGAGATCGCGGATGTTCTCTTCGGTCGGCTCGGTGTCGCGAGGACGGGCCGGTGCGGTATCGGGCGAGGCGGGCAGGACGGTCATGGCAAAAAGGGCCGGAGAAATAGGCAACGGCGGGGCAGTGGCGCAGGCGTCGTGCAGGACGCCGGCCGGATTTTGACGCAAAATAGCGTCCAACAACCCCTGAAAAACGTGTAAGTGTCACGCATCTTATTGCGCGCGCGTCATCCTGGCAACCCGGGGCCGCGGAACAGGGCCGCCAACCGGCCCCGTGCGCAACCCGATCGGCCCGGCTCACGTAATCGGGGCACGATCGATCTTTTCCGTATTCGCCCATGAGACTCACCGACTACACCGACTATTCGCTGCGCGTGATGCTGTACCTTGCCGTACGTGGCGAGGGACTCGCAACGATCCAGGAGATCTCGGACGCCTACGGCATCTCGAAGAACCATCTGATGAAAGTCGTGCAGCAGCTCGGCGAGCTGGGGTGGGTCGATACCGTTCGCGGTCGCAATGGCGGGCTGCGGCTGTTCCCCGAATCGCTGCAACTGACCGTCGGCCAGGTCGTGCGCGCGACCGAGAGCGATTTTGCGCTGGTCGGCTGCTTCTCGGCTGACGGCGAGTCGCGCGGCTGCGTGATCGAGCCGCAGTGCCGGTTGAAGGGCGTCCTGGCGGCCGCGCGCGATGCGTTCTTCGCCGAACTCGATCGTCACACGCTCGGCGAGCTGGTCGAACACGCTGCGCCCCTCGTGGCATTGCTCGGTATTCATCCGGTCGTGCGCATGCGCGCCGAGCCGTCGCCGGAAGACGCACCCGCGTCCGTCGAACCGCCGTCGACGGCTGGCTGATACACGCTCGCCGCACGTCTCGATCCTGCCGTGGCCCGTCCCGGGGCCGCTTCAAGGGTATCCATCGATTTTTTCGCTGAATCAACCCGAATTTCGCTTGAAAGCCGCATAACCATCCTCATCTTGGTGTTAATCGAAAATTGGAGGTCTCGACTAAATGAGAATCGACAAGCTCACCACCAAGTTCCAGGAAGCACTCGCGGACGCGCAAAGCCTCGCGGCAGGCCGCGACAATCAATACATCGAACCCGTTCACGTTCTCGCGGCGCTGGTCGCGCAGCAGGACGGTTCAGCACGCTCGCTGATGTCGCGCGCGGGCGTTCACATTCAGGCGCTGCAAGGCGCGCTGAACGAAGCCATCTCGCGCCTGCCGCAAGTAACGGGCACGGGCGGCGACATCCAGATCGGCCGTGAACTGGCCGGGCTGCTGAACCAGGCCGACAAGGAAGCGCAGAAGCTCAACGACACGTTCATCGCGAGCGAGATGTTCCTGCTCGCCGTGTCCGACGACAAGGGCGACGCCGGCAAGCTCGCGCGCCAGCACGGCCTCACGCGCAAGGCGCTGGAAGCCGCGATCGCCGCGGTGCGCGGCGGCTCGCAGGTACACAGCCAGGACGCAGAAAGCCAGCGCGAGGCACTGAAGAAATACACGGTCGACCTGACCGAGCGCGCCCGCGCGGGCAAGCTCGATCCGGTGATCGGCCGCGACGACGAAATCCGCCGTTCGATCCAGATCCTGCAGCGCCGCACCAAGAACAACCCGGTGCTGATCGGCGAGCCGGGCGTCGGCAAGACGGCGATCGTCGAAGGGCTCGCGCAGCGGATCGTCAACGGCGAAGTGCCCGAGACGCTCAAGGGCAAGCGCGTGCTGTCGCTCGACATGGCCGCACTGCTCGCCGGCGCGAAGTATCGCGGCGAATTCGAGGAGCGCCTGAAGGCGGTGCTCAACGACATCGCGAAGGATGAAGGCCAGACGATCGTCTTCATCGACGAAATCCACACGATGGTCGGCGCGGGCAAGGCCGAAGGCGCGATGGATGCGGGCAACATGCTGAAGCCGGCGCTGTCGCGCGGCGAGCTGCACTGCATCGGCGCGACCACGCTCGACGAATACCGCAAGTACATCGAGAAGGATGCCGCGCTCGAGCGCCGCTTCCAGAAGGTGCTCGTCGACGAGCCGAGCGTCGAGGCGACGATCGCGATCCTGCGCGGGCTGCAGGAGAAGTACGAACTGCACCACGGCGTCGACATCACCGACCCGGCGATCGTCGCCGCGGCCGAGCTGTCGCACCGTTACATCACCGACCGCTTCCTGCCGGACAAGGCCATCGACCTGATCGACGAAGCCGCTTCGAAGATCAAGATGGAAATCGATTCGAAGCCCGAAGAGATGGACAAGCTCGACCGTCGTCTGATCCAGCTGAAGATCGAGCGCGAAGCCGTGAAGAAGGAGCAGGACGAAGCGTCGCAGAAGCGCCTGCAACTGATCGAGGAAGAGATCGAACGCCTCGGCCGCGAATATGCGGACCTCGAGGAGATCTGGATCGCCGAGAAGGCCGCGGTGCAGGGCAGCGCTCAGTTGAAGGAAGAGATCGAGAAGGTGCGTGCGGACATCGCACGTCTGCAGCGCGACGGCAAGTTGGAGAAGGTTGCCGAGCTGCAGTACGGCAAGCTGCCGCAGCTCGAGGCGCAATTGAAGCAGGTCACGCAGGCCGAAGAGCAGGAGCAGCACAACCCGACGCGTCCGCGCCTGCTGCGCACGCAGGTCGGCGCCGAGGAAATCGCGGAAGTCGTGTCGCGTTCGACCGGGATTCCGGTGTCGCGGATGATGCAGGGCGAACGCGAGAAGCTGCTGCACATCGAGGAAAAGCTGCATGAGCGCGTGGTCGGCCAGCACGAGGCGATCAGCGCGGTGGCCGATGCGATCCGCCGTTCGCGCGCGGGTCTCGCCGATCCGAACCGTCCGTACGGCTCGTTCCTGTTCCTCGGCCCGACGGGTGTCGGCAAGACCGAGCTGTGCAAGGCGCTGGCATCGTTCCTGTTCGACTCGGAAGAGCACCTGATCCGCATCGACATGAGCGAGTTCATGGAGAAGCACAGCGTCGCGCGGCTGATCGGCGCGCCGCCGGGCTATGTCGGCTACGAGGAAGGCGGCTACCTGACGGAAGCCGTGCGTCGCAAGCCGTACAGCGTGATCCTGCTCGACGAGATCGAGAAGGCGCATCCGGACGTGTTCAACGTGCTGCTGCAGGTGCTCGACGACGGCCGCATGACGGACGGGCAGGGGCGCACGGTCGACTTCAAGAACACGGTGATCGTGATGACGTCGAACCTCGGCTCGCAGGTGATCCAGGCGATGACGGGGGCGCCGCAGGAAGAGATCAAGGACGCCGTGTGGCTCGAGGTGAAGCAGCATTTCCGCCCCGAGTTCCTGAACCGGATCGACGACGTCGTCGTGTTCCATGCGCTCGACCGCAGCAACATCGAGTCGATCGCGAAGATCCAGCTCGCACGCCTGCACGACCGGCTTGCGAAGCTTGACATGGCGCTCGACGTGTCGGAAGCGGCGCTCGAGCAGATCGGCAAGGTTGGCTACGATCCGCTGTTCGGTGCGCGGCCGTTGAAGCGCGCGATCCAGCAGGAGATCGAGAACCCGGTCGCGAAGCTCATCCTCGCGGGCCGCTTCGGTCCGAAGGATGTGATTCCGGTCGACATCCACGACGGCAAGTTCGTGTTCGACCGCGTCGTTCACTGATCGCAGGCCTCCTTGGCCGCCGCCCGGTTCGCGCCGGGCGCGCAAAAACAAACACCCCGCCTCGGCGGGGTGTTTGCTTATGGAGCGTCGCAACGACGCAGCGCGTCAGCCCTGCTTGTTGCCGCCGAACATGCCGGCGATCTGCGACAGCGAGCCGAGCACGTTCGACGGGTCGACTTGTGCCTGGCCGTCGGCCGGCACTGCGCCGTCCGGCGTCGCGTGGTTGACGACGTGCGGCAGCACCTGCGCGAGGACGGTCGAGGCCATCGACGGATCGACACCGAACTTGCTCGCGAGCGCACCGATCGCGTCCGAGCCCAGCACGTTCTGCAGCGCGTCCGGCGAGATCGGCTGGTTCTGGCCGGTGCCGACCCACGAACCGATGATGTCGCCGGCGCCGCCGGCCTTGAACTTCTCGATCAGGCCATTCAGGCCGCCCGGCTGGTTGTTGATGAATTCGAGCGCGGTCGTGATCAGCGCGCTTTGCGAGTTGCCGCCGGCCTGGCCGCCGAGCAGACCGCCAACGATGTCGAGGAGACCCATGGTTCTTCACCTTTACCGATAAGGGCGCCACGCTGTGGGCGCCCGTTGAACGAATGCCGCGCGCACGCCGTCGCGCGCGCGGCGCACATCAGGCGCCCGACGCCGCGGCGGCGGAGGCTGCCTTGTCCTTCTTGCTTTTCTTCTTCGAACCCTTCGTCGCTTTTGCCGACGATGCGGCGGCCGGTGCGCTCGCACCCGCATCGGCGGATGCCGCCGCTGCGGCGGCCGCCTTTTCCTTCTTCGTCATGCGCTTGGCCTTCGCCGGCTTCGCCGCCGCATCCGGCGCGCTTGCCGCCGGTGCCGGAGCCGTAGCCGTCGTGCCGGCCGTCGCGGTCGTGGACGTCGTGCCTGCCGACGTCGTTGCCGACGTGGTGGCCGAAGTCGTTGCCGATGTCGTCGCGGCAGGCTTCGACAGTTTCACACCCTTCGGCGGCGTCGACGAGCCGCCGATCGTCAGGCCGTTTTCCTCGAGATGCCCGACCGATTTCGTGCCGAGGCCCTTCACGCGGTTCGCGAGATCGTCCGCATCCTTGAACGGGCCGTTCTTGGTGCGTTCGTCGATGATCGCCTTCGACTTCACGGGCCCGAGACCCTTCACGGATTCGAGCGTGGCCTGGTCAGCCGAGTTGACTTCGACGGCCGCGGCAAGGCCTGCGGCGAGCGACAGCGATAGCGCGACGAACAGCATCAGCAGCTTTTTCAGCATGGCAAAGGCTCCCTGGTTCTGACGGATGAATGGCTGTTGCAACGGACGGCGGGGCGAGGCGTGGCCGGGCGTCGCCGTTAAGCATAGGACAAATGCGTGCCCTTTTTAAGACAGGCTGACCGAATCTTGCTGAAGGCTTGCGGCGCTGTAAAGACAGAAACCCGTGTCGGGCGGTGGTTTTGACCATTCTTTACGGTGTCGCCGGGGTGCCGCCGACAATCGTCGCACTGGTCGTTCGACAGGGCTTGACTTAGAGTGAACTCTAACTCCTAACCTTGTTCCTGCCATGTCGAAAACCGTAACCCAACCTTCCTCCGCCGGCCCGCTGACGATCGGCCAGGTCGCCGAAATGACCGGCCTGTCCACGCATACGCTGCGGTACTACGAGCAGGCCGGCCTGCTGCGCGCGATTTCGCGCACGACGGCCGGGCACCGGCTCTATGCACCGGCCGACCTTGACTGGCTGGCCTTCGTGATGCGCCTGAAGGCGACCGGCATGCCGATCGCGCAGATGCAGGCGTTCGCGACGCTGCGCGCGCAAGGCGAGTCGACCTTCGGTGCGCGGCGCAGCCTGCTGGTCGCGCATCGCGATGCGGTGCGTGCGCATATCGCGGAGCTGCAGGCGAGCCTCGACGTGATCAGCGACAAGATCGTGAACTATGAGGCACAGGAGCGGGAGATGGCACGACAGGCAAGACCTTCTCACTCTCTATCGAAACAGGACGGACACAATGGAACGACTCGTTGAAGACCGCTATACGCGCGGCTGGAACAAACTGAAGGAAATCGACGGCGAAGTGGGCGAGCGGGTGATCGCGGCGCTCGAGCCGATCGCACCGGATTTCGGGCGGCTCCTGGTCGAGTTCAGCTTCGGCGACATCTACAGCCGGCCGCAGCTCGACCTGAAAGCGCGCGAGATCGCGACGATCGCGGCGCTGGCCGCACTCGGCAACGCGCAACCGCAGTTGAAGGTGCATATCGAGGCCGCGCTGAACGTCGGCTGCACGCGCGACGAGATCGTCGAGGTGTTCATGCAGATGGCCGTGTATGCGGGTATGCCGGCCGCGCTCAACGCGCTGTTCGCCGCGCACGAAGTGTTCACGCGGCGCGATGAAGCGGCCGGCAACGCGGCGGACGCGAACGAAGCGGCCGGGCAGCCCGCATGACGAAGCGCGCGCCGGCGCGTCACGCGCGATGCGGCGCAACGATCCGGTGCTGAGC
>NZ_JAAGPG010000382.1:0-8314 GCF_017104665.1 Burkholderia sp. Se-20378
TCGCGGCCGCCTCGCTGGATCAGGCTCTTCTGTCGTTCCACTGGCGCATCCGGTTCTGGTCGGCCACGACGATCCCGCTGCCCGAGACGGTGCGCGAGACGCCCGCCGCGAAGTTGCCGGCGATGCCGTTGATCGCCAGCACCGGCGTCACGACCGTCACCTCGCGTGCCAGCTCGGGATCGCCGAGCACGGTGTCGATGATCTTCCGGTAGTCGGCGATCCCGTACGAGACGGGGTCGCCGCTGCCGTACAGGAAATAGTCGCGGTGCTGGATCTGCAGATGGCCGCCCTGGCGCACGTAGCTGGTCTGGAGTCCGTAATTGATGTCGCGCGCATAGCCGCCGAACAGCAGGATCGCGGTCAGGCCGACGATCATCGCGAGCAGCGTGGTCGACGAGCGGCGGCGGTTGCGCAGCAGGTTGCGGAAGGCGAGAACCCAGAGGCTCATTGGCAGGCCTCCTCGTGCAGGGTGGCCGAGCGGGTGTCGACGACGCGCCCGTCGCAGATCGTCGCGACATCGTCCGCGGCGGCGATCACCTGCGGGTCGTGCGACGAAAACACGAACGACGTCGCGCGCTCGCGCTGCATCGTGCGCATCAGCGCGATGATGGCCGCGCCCGTCGCGCTGTCCAGGTTGGCCGTCGGCTCGTCGGCCAGCACGAGCGCCGGCTCGGTGACGAGCGCGCGTGCGATCGCGACGCGCTGCTGCTGGCCACCCGACAGCTGGCCGGGCCGGCGATTCGCCTTGTCGCCCATGCCGACGGCGTCGAGCAGCGCGAGCACCCGTTCGCGTCGCCGCGCGCGGGCGACGCCCAGCAGCGTCAGCGGATATTCGACGTTCTCGAACGCGCTGAACACGGGCAGCAGGTTGAACGACTGGAACACGAAGCCGACGTGGCGTGCGCGGAAATCGGCCAGCGCATTCTCGCGCATCGCGTCGATTCGCTGGCCCGCGACCGTGATGGCGCCATGCGTCGGGCGATCGATGCCGCCGAGCAGGTTGAGCAACGTCGTCTTGCCGCTGCCGGACGGTCCCGACAGTACCGTGAAGCGGTTCGCGAGAATTTCGAGCGACGCGTCGTCGGCCGCCGCGACCGCGAGCGGTCCGGTTCCATAGGTTTTCGTGACATGACTCAAGCTGGCCGCCAACACGGACACCTCCCAGGGTATTCGATCGATGTCGCCACCTTAGCGGCAACCGCGCGCCCGCATGACGCAGTGCGACGAACGGCGGAACGCGCGGACGAACGGCATTCCTCCCCGACGAACGGCGGCCGTCGGCGTAGGCTGTCGCGCACCGGCGCGGCGGGCGGGTCGCGGCTCGCCGGCGACTCTCCCCCCGCGTTGCAATCCATCGGCTCCATGCGCGGTTCGTCGCCCGTTTCTGCAATTGGTCGCACGATCGTTTCTTCCGGCGACGAATCGATACACTCGCAGCCGATCAGCATTTGATCCGCACGACATCGGCCGACGTGAGAGCGGTCACCGGGGTGCGAGAAGCCGAAACATAGACATAACAAGGCATAAAAATGAGCGACTCCAGGTTTGAGAGGGGGAGCGAGACGGCGCGGCCTGGCTTTCTTGCCCTTTGTCGAGTGTTCCGGGATCCATCCGATCCCGCGCGTTTCGCGGGCGATGCCGATCCGCGGCGATATCGCGACTGGTCGAGCGCACAGCCGGCGTTGCTCGTCATCGAGGCGCTGCATCAGTTCGCGGTCAAGGCGTCGCGCACGATGCACGGCGCGCCGGCGCTGATGGTGCCGGCGCAGTTGCGCGAACTGACGCTGCACCGCGTCGACGGCTATCCGCGGCTGGCGCTGGCCGGTACGGTCGCGAAGCACGGCGACGGATACCGGGTCGACGTGTCGGCGCGCAATGCCGATGCCGATCTGTATCCGGCCGTCGCGTCGGGTACCGTGTTCGTCGCGCTGATGCCGGCCCGCGTGCCCGCGTTCGCCGTGCCGGGAGAACGGCCATGATGCCGGCCACCGCGACGGCGGCGGCCATGATCACCGGCGAACAGTTCGGCGTGATCGACGTGGCGAACACCGCACCGCTCTTCGACGAGCACTTCGAGCAGTTTCCCGTGCTGCCCGGTTCGTTCAGCCTCAGCCTGGCGATTGCGATGCTGTTCGACGCGCTCGGCATCGCGGCGAACCGGCCGGCCCCGGCACTCACGCTCCGCAAGGTCAGTTTCATCTGCCCGGTACGGCCGGGCGAACGCCTGACCGCGCGCCTGCGGCGCCTTCAGCAGGACGGGCCGCGCACCACCGCGCACGTCGAGCTGCGCAACGCGAAGGGCCAGGGCGTGATGGACGGCATCCTCAGCTGGGAGCACGACGCATGACGAAGCTCGCCATCGTCACGGGCGGCACCCGCGGCATCGGACGCGCGATCGTCGACGCGTTGAACGCCGACGGCCACACCGTCTACTTCACCTACCGATCGAATCCCGAGCTGGCCGAGGCACTGGAGCGCACGTACGACGGTGCGGCGCGCGCTTTCCGGGTCGACGGCGGCGACTGGGACGCCGTGCAGGCGTTCGCCGACCACGTGAACGCGGAAGCGGCCGTCGACGTGCTCGTGAACAACGCGGGCATCAACGACGACGCGCTGCTGATCGGCAGCCCGTTCGCCCGCTACTGGGAGGCATTGCGAATCAACCTCGGCGCGACGATGGCGTTCTGCCATGCGTTCGGCGACGGGATGCAGTCGCGCCGGCGCGGCGCGATCGTCAACGTCTCGTCGATCGCCGCGCGCAAGCCGAAGGCCGGCAACGGCGCGTACGGCGCGTCGAAAGCGGGGATCGAGCGTTTCACGAAGACGCTCGCGCTCGAGATGGCGCGCTTCGGCGTGCGCGTCAACGCGGTCGCGCCGGGGTTCGTGCGCTCCGACCTGTTCGAGCGCTTTCTCGCGTCGCAGGACGCGGCGGCGTTCTATCGCCAGATTCCGATGCGGAAGATCCTCGAGCCCGACCAGGTCGCGCGCACGGTCCTGCTGCTCGCGAACGGCTCGCTCGCAACGACCGGCAGCGTCATCGATCTCGGCAATGGCGAAAACATCAGTGGCTGACCCAGTGACTCAAGGAGAGTGGACCATGAAGGAAGACATCAAGAACATCGTCGCGCAAATCCTCTATCTGAGCGGCCCCGAGCAGGTGACCGATACCGCGTCGCTGTTCCGCGAGCTGAACATGAGCTCGATCGACTACGTCGACCTGTGCTACGAGCTCAAGGACAAGGTGGACAACCGCATCAGCCTCGAAAACCTGTGGCCGTTCAACCGGATGCTGCTCGATCCGCAATGCCACACGGGCACCGAATGGACCGACGCTGGCTGGCAGCAGGTGTGCGACGTGATGAGCTGGAATGGCCACGAGAAATGCAGCCTGCAGGATCTCTACGAGCACTTCTCGGTGAACTACATCGAGCACCGCATCGCGCAGTTCAGCTGACCCGGGCGTTCCGCCCGCGTCGCAGGAACGCCGCACCGTGCGGTGCGGCATCGCGCGCCCGCCCGGTTTTCGACTCACGTGAATGGGGACTTGCCATGTCGTACATCACCGGCCTCGGCATCGCGACGGCCGCTTTTCCCGACACCGCGTCGCTGCTGGACGTCGACTTCGCCGCGCGCGCGCCGCTCGCGCCGGCCGCGAAGCCCGGCGACTACGTGCGCGCCAACCTGCCGTTTCCGCTCGTGCAGCGCATGGCGCGCGAGGATCGTTCGCTGCTGAACCCGAGTTCGCGTCTCGCGTTGCAGGTGGCCGCCGAGGCGTTCGACGCGGCATCGGCGGGCCGGCCCTACACGGACGAGGAGCGCGAGCGGTTCGCGGTGTTCACGGGTGTCGAAGGCGAGGACGCGACGATGGCCGTGCTCACGCCGCTGCACGCGCGCCACGGCCTCGACGGCTGCGGCTACTTCGGCGAGGTCAAGGCGGACCTGAATCCGCTCGACATGCTGCGCCTGCTGACCACCAACGCGCTGTACCAGATCTCGAAACTGTTCGGGCTGCGCGGCGAAGGCTATCCGCTGCAGAGGATGTCGCTGACCAGCCTGTGCGCGCTCGAGGAAGCGCACCGGCAGATCGAGGGCGGCGCGATCGACCGGGCAGTCATCGCGGCCGTCGGCGACATGACGTCGGCCGACAACGTCGCGGCGTTCGAGAAGATGGGTCTGTTGCGCACGACGTCGCACCCGGTCGGCATCGTTCCCGCGTTCGGGGCCGTCGGCGCTGTCGTCGAACGCACGCCGCGCGACGGATGCGCGCCCTGCGCGCAGGTGCTCGACGTTCACTCGCTGTACAAGCCCGATACGTCCGTGTCGAGCGCCGACTGGTCGAAGCTGTTCGCCCGCTTTCCCGGCGAGGCCGTGCTCGGCGTGCCGCACGTCGTGCTGTACCAGAACGGCGAGCCTTCACTGGGCAAGGCGGAGCGCAACGCCGTTCAGCAGGCATGGCCGAATGCCGTCACGCATGCGTACAAGCCGCATGTCGGCTATACGGGGCGGGCGAACAACCTGATCGACCTGGTCCTCGCGATCGCGGATCCGGCGATTCCGGTCGGCGCGCCGGTGCTGGTCAACGGCATCGGCGTGTCGTCGGGCCTCGGTGCGATCCTGGTGCGCAAACTGAGCGGGGTGGGGCGATGAAACCGCGATCGGATGGAATCGTCATCAGCGCATTCGGCGCCGTCACGCCGCTCGGCGGCAGCTATGCCGAACTGCATGCCGCGCTGCGCGAAGGCCGCTCCGGCATTCGCAGGATCGAGAAATTCGACTGCTCGACCTACACGACCCAGCACGCGGGCGTGCCCGACGAAGGCAACGAGCGCGTGCGCTGGCCTTCGGCGCGGCGGATCGGCACCGAGCAACTGTACGGCGATCTCGCCGCCGCGCGGCTGCTCGCGCAGGCGCCGTTCGTCGTGCGCGACTACGCGCCGGAGCGCATCGGCTGCCTGGTCGGCGTCGACGTGCCGGCCACCGACGTGCAGAGCGCGCTCGAACTCGTCGACAAGGTCAACGGCGACAAATCGCGTGACGCGCTGATCCGCGTGCTGGTGTCGCACATGCGCATGAGCGAGTTCGTCAGCGGCGACGCGACCTCCGTGTTCGGCGCGATTCATCGCCACATTCCGTTCAGCGGCTGCGCGCTCGCCCACGTAGGTCTGTGCTCCGCGTCGCTGCAGGCGATCGGCATGGGCATGCTCGCGCTGCGCCAGGGGCGGGTCGACGCGGCCATCGTCGGCGGCGTGT
This sequence comes from Burkholderia sp. Se-20378, assembly GCF_017104665.1. Lineage (NCBI taxonomy): Bacteria > Pseudomonadati > Pseudomonadota > Betaproteobacteria > Burkholderiales > Burkholderiaceae > Burkholderia > Burkholderia sp. Se-20378. The sequence goes on from NZ_JAAGPG010000382.1 coordinate 5,251, forward strand.
CCGGCAAGGTCAATCCGCTCAATCTCGCGCGGCTCGAATCGCTCGACGTGATCTCGACCGACCTGAATCTCGATCCCCGACACCGTTCGCGGCCGTTCGACGTGCGTCGCTCGGGCTTCGTGCTCGCGGAAGGCGCGGTGCTGTTCCTGCTCGAGCGCGAATCGGCCGTGCGCGCCCGGGGCGATACGCCGCTCGTGCGCGTGGCCGGCTACGGGGCGAGCCTGGCCGCCGAGCACATCGTCATCCCGCACCTGCAGTCGCTCGAGATGCGGCTCGCGATGCAGCGCGCGCTCGACGATGCGGGATGCGCGCCGGCCGATATCGACTATGTGAACGCGCACGGCACGTCGACGGTCCTCAACGACAAGCACGAATCGGAGGCGATCCGCGCGATCTTCCCGGCGCGGCCCGCGATGCCCGTCACCGCCAACAAGTCGCAGCACGGTCATCTGATCGCGACGGCGGGCGCGATGGAAGTGCTGAACACGGCGATCGGGCTGCGGGAACGCTTCATTCCGGCGACCATCAACCTCGACGAGCAGGCGCAGGAATGCCCGGTCAACGTGGTGCGCGCCCCGACGCCGAGCGACGCACGGCGCGTGCTCAAGAATTCGTTCGGCATGGGCGGCCTCGCGGCCTCGCTCGTGCTGGAAGGAGCGGCCGCATGAAGTTCGCGTCGCTGCTTGCCCGGGAGGCGAACTGGCAGATCGTGCTGCACGGAGCGCGCCTGACGGCGGAAGACCTGCGCGCGCGGCTGCGGGCCGCACGGCGTGCGCTCGGCGCGCTGGAGCCGCACCTGCTCGGGCGCGGTTGCCTGATCGCGGTCGGCTTCTCGGGGTTCGACTATTTCCTGTTCACGCTGCTCGCGTCGACGCTCGGCTGCCGGATCGTCCTGTGCGACCCGAAGATGCTGTCCGCCGCGTTGCGCCAGTACCGGCTCGATGCGCTCGCGGTCGTCGCGACCCGGTCGATCGCATGCGACGGGCTGCCCGTCGTCGTGCTCGACCCGGCGCTGGCCGAAGTCGAAGCATCCGGGCCCGACGCGTTCGCGTGGGCCGACGCCGGCGCGCCGCGCGCGCAGATCGTCTTCATGACGTCGGGCACGACGAGTGCGCCGAAGCTGGTCGTCTACGACGAAGCGCAACTCGTCGAGAATGCGCTGGCGGTCGGCCGCTATCTGGGCGTGCAGCCCGGTGACGGCGTGCTGTGCATGTTCCCGACGCACTACATGTACGGCTTCTCCACGATGATGAACGGCCTGCTGGCCGGCGCGACCGTCTGGCTCGAACGGGCGTCGCTGACCGCGCACGAGGTGCTCGGCTACCTGGGCAGCGGCCGGATCCGCTTCGTGCCGCTGATCCGCAGCATTGCCGAGCGCGTGTGCGACCTGGCCGAGGTGACGCCGGGCATGCGGTTCGACGGCATCGTCGTGCTCAATGCATCCGACCGCATTTACGCGGCGCAGGTGCGCCGCCTGCTCGCGCTCGGCGCGTGCGTGTGGAACAACTTCGGCCAGACCGAATCGGGGCCGCGGATCTTCGCGCTGCCGCTCACGCCGGACGATCTGCCGCACGTCGATTCGTACTGCTTCGAGGGCGTCCTCGCGCCGGGCCGACCGATTGATCCGCGCATCGAGCTGTCGATCGTCGACGCGCAGGGCCGGCCGTGCGCCCCCGGCGAACCCGGCCATCTGCTTTACCGCACGCCGTATGCGATGCACGGCTATCTGCTGCCGGACGGCAGCCTGCAGCGGTTCACGACGCTGGAATCCGGCGACCTGGTGTTCCGCCGCGACGACGGCGTGGTGTTCTGGGTCGGCCGCCGGGACGAGACGGTCAAGTGCAACGGCCGGCTGATCAACGTCAGCCTGCTGCACCAGCATTTCGACGCGTTCGACGACATCGCCAAGAGCTATTTTCTCGCCGATCCGCAGACCGGTGCGCTGACGGTGTTCGTCGTGCCCGGCCTGACGCCGGCCGGTGCGGAGGTGGATTTCAAGGCGCGCATCCTGAGCCGCTACCGGGCCGCGTTCCCGTTGTATCCGCGCATCGCCGACGTGCTGTTCGTCGACGACCTTCCGGTCACGAGCACCGGAAAGATCTCATTGCGTCTCCTGCGCGAAAGCGCGTGACCGCGGCCTGAACCTGGAGCCCACGATGTCCGACCGCACGACCCGCTTCGATTCCTCGGCCGTGAGCGAAGCGCTTTCGTACGATGCCCGCTATGCGCATGCGTTGCCGACGGGCGTGACCAGCTACGCGGCGTTCCGCTCGCTGGTCGCGATCGAGACGGCCGACGACCTGAAGCGGCGCGTGCTCGACCGTCTCGATCACGACGGTCTGGCCGGCGCGACGTTCTACACCACGTCGGGCACGAGCGGCGAGGTCAAGCTGCTGCTCAACGCGCCGGCGCGCAAGCGGCCCGACACGACCTATGGCCGGGCGCTCGCGAACGCGCTGGCGGGAACGGCGCTCGCGCCGACGGACCGGGTGGCGAACCTGTTTACCGCCGGCGGTTTTTCCACGCTGTACGACGGCGTGAACCGGCTGCTGGAAGCGATCGGCGCGAACGTACTCCCGATCGGGCGGCTGGACGCCTACGGCGCCGATTTGCCCGCGATGCTGAACCTGATCGGCCGCGCCCGCCCCAACGTCCTGGTCGGCACGCCGACGAGCGTGCTGCAATGCCTGCGGCTGCTCGACGCGCACGGTGTCGATCTCGACGTCACGAAGATCCTCTACACCGGCGAGGCGTTCAACGAGCGCAAGCGCGCGATCGTGCGGCGGCGCTGGCGCGATGCCGCGTTCTTCGGGCTGTACGGCGCCACCGAAACGGGCTTTCTCGGCTATCACACGCCGCGCTGCGCGGAAGGGCATTACCACGTGCTCGACGACTGGTTCTTCCTCGAGGAGGAGGACGGGCAGCTCCTCGTGACGAGCCGCGCGAACCCCGGCCTCGCGATGCTGCGCTACCGGCTCGGCGATCGCGTGCGCGTCGGGCCGTCGGTGCGCTGCACGTGCGGCGCGGGCGGTTCGGTCGTCGTGCTGCAGGGCCGCGCGGATCA
>NZ_JAAGPG010000383.1:0-8213 GCF_017104665.1 Burkholderia sp. Se-20378
TCCGGTGCTGGTCCGGCATGAAGCGCCGGATCCCGCGCCGGCCAGCCGAACCCGCAGCGTCCGTCACGCCCGCGCGCTGCTGCACCGCGAGCTCGCCCGCGTGAAACGGCGCTGTGTCGAGTTCCCAGCCCGGTACGACGGCGGTCGGGGTGTTCATCACGTTCTCCCTGAGCAGGCGCGGCTTCGGTGTGCGTTATGCGGCGAGCAGGCCCACGCGCGTCGTCGGCATCGCGACGAAGCCCGGCAGCGCCTCGATGCGCGCCAGCCACGCACGCACGTGCGGACACGGCTCGAGCGACACGCCGCCCTCCGGCGCGTGTGCGATGTACGAGTACGCGGCGATATCGGCGATCGTCGGCTGTGCGCCGGCGGCAAACGGCTTGCCGGCCAGCTCGTGGTCGATCACGTCGAGCACCTTCGCGGCCGTGCGCTTGGCGGCCTCCTGGTCGAGCTTCGCGCCGAACACGGTCACGAGCCGCGCGGCGGCCGGCCCCGATGCGATCGGCCCGGCCGCATACGACAGCCAGCGCTGCACGACTGCCGCGCCGGCCGGGTCGTCGGGCAGCCAGTGCGCGTCGCCATAGCGCTTCGCGAGGTACACGAGGATCGCGTTCGAATCGGCGATCACCGTGCCGCCATCGTCGATCACGGGCACCTGCCCGAGCGGATTGAGCGCGAGGAACGCCGGTTCGCGCTGTGCGCCGGCGGCGAGATCGACGTCGACGGTCTCGGACGCCAGGCCGAGCAGCGACAGGAACAACCGGACGCGATGTGCGTGCCCCGAGAGCAGGAACGAATAGACACGAATCGGCGAAGCAGGCTTGCTGGCGGCAGACATGGAAACTCTCCGGAATCTCGCGCCGCCGGGGATCGGCGACGAACAACCGCAGCGTAGCGCTCGCCGTTCGTCACCAGAAGACGGATAATCGAGGAAACATTATCCTTTTCCATAGGACAATCGACGATGGCCGATCTGCGTGACGTGAACCTGAACCGGCTGGCGATCTTCGTCGCGGTGGTCGACGCCGGCTCACTGACGGCCGCGGCCGAGCGGCTCGGCCTGGCGAAGACGGTCGTCAGCACGCACATGCAGCGCCTCGAATCCGAGGTCGGTGCGAACCTGCTGGTGCGCACGACGCGGCGGCTGAGCGTGACCGATGCGGGGCGGGCGTTCTACGACGCGTGCCGCGACATCATGCGTGCCACCGAAAGCGCGCTCGACGCGGTGTCGTCCGACGCGGGGCCGCTGCGCGGCACGCTGCGCGTGAGCGTGCCGATCGACTACGGCGCGCTGGTCGTCGCGCCTGCCGTCGTCGCGTTGCGCGACCGGCATCCGGGGCTCGACGTCGAACTCGTCGCGAACGACCGTGTGGTCGATCTCGTCGCGGACAACCTCGACGTCGCGATCCGCATCGGCCGCCTCGCCGATTCGAACTATCGGGCGGTGCAGCTCGGCACGTACGAGAAATGGCTGGTCGCGAGCCCCGCGTTCGTCGCGCGCCACGGGCGGCCGCAAGATCCGGATGCGCTCGGCGCGCTGCCGTTCGTGATGCTGTCGACGCTGCCGCGCCCGCATACGGTCGAACTCGAAGACGTGAACGGCGGCACCGCTTCCGTGCGCTGTGTCGCGCAGGTCGTGTCGAACACCGCCACCGCGTGCCGCGCGATCGTGCTCGCGGGCGGCGGCTTCGGGCTGCTGACGGATTTCTCGACCGCCGACGACGTCGCGGCCGGGCGGCTCGTGCGGCTGCTGCCCGCGTGGCGCTCGGCGCCGGCCGGGATTCACGCGGTGTATCCGTCGACGCGGCTGCCTTCGCCGAAAGTGCGGGCGTTCGTCGAAGCGATGAAGGCGAGGATCGGGGAGACGGCGGGAGCGCCAACAGCGAAGCGTTCACGCCCTGCTTAGCCAAAGAAGACGTCGCAGCGGAACGAGGAAACATCTCTTCATGCACGTAGCATGATCCGGCATCCATGACGGCAAGTTCCGCTTCGCCGCTGCCATGGTTCGACGCCAGTCTCGCCAGGCAGCAAGCCCGTCACATGAACTTGACGTAGCACGCCTTCTTCTCGACCTGTTCGCGCTTGAATCCGCTGTCGGCCATGCACGCTTCGTACTCATCGGGCAGCGGCTTCAGATTGAAGATCCGCTGGTCAAACCCGGTGGGCAGGCCATGATCCAGTTCGTCCTGCGCCTCTTCGCAAGTTGCCTTCGCCAGGCTGAGCTTCACGGGCTCACCGGTAATGACGTTGCGGATCTTTTCATATTCCCCGCTCTTGCACGCTGCAATGGCGTCCTTGAGGTGTCGCGTGTAGATCGCATCGCGGCATCGATCCCCTTCCTGGTCCCGGTTCTTGAACTTCGCCGCGAAAGTCTGCGACTTCCACACGGTTTCAGAAGTCGTTGACTCGCTGAACGGCCAGCAGCCGCAGCCCGTCAGCCCCAGGACGGAAACAGCCATTCCCGCCGACGTCATGCGGCGCAACCATCGGTTTCGTGCTTGCATAGATTCCTTGTTATCGATTAGCGGCCATGCCTGATCGCGGGCAACCGGCCCCGTGCCCGCGCATCTACCCCGCCTCCCGCAACGTCCCCAGCAGCACCTTCCTGCAACTCGCGACCATCTGCGCCTCCGGATCGCGATATTCGGTGAGCAGCCACGCCGCGCCGACGTTCGTCATCGCGCCGACGAGCGCGAGCCCGATCAGCCGCTGCTCGGTGCGCTCCGCGGGCGTCGCCGCTTCACGCGGCGCGCCGATCGCCATGATCAGCTTGCCGAAGTCGATCAGCATGCGCTGGTAGGTCATGTCGGTGTCCGCGCTCACGCCCATCACCTCGAGCAGCAGCACGCGCGCCGCGCACGGGTCGCGCAGGAACGCGAAGAACGCGGCGAGCCCCGCATCGACGCTCTCGCGCAGATCGCCGCCGCGCTCGGCCACTGCCCGCCCGACCGCGTCGTGCAGCTGCTGCGCGTGATGCAGGTAGGTGCAGCGCAGCAAATCCTCGGTGCTCTCGAACGCCGCATAAAAATAGCGATCGTTCAGCTTCGCTTCCTGGCAGATCGACCGCACGGTCGCCTTGCGGAACCCGACCGTGCCGAACACGCGCGTCGCCGCGCGGATCAGTGCGTCGCGCCGCTCCGCGGCCCGCACCTCGGGCGCCACGCCGCCATACGACCGGCCCTTCTTTTCCGTTTCGAGTGCTTTCTCCATTCCGCTATTTGACATCAGGACACCCGAAAACTAAAGTGGTGACGAACAACACCACATTAGACGCGCCGCCGGCGCAGTGCAAGCGGAACGGGAGGAGCAACGGATGAACGGGTTTTCCGGCAAGGTCGCCGCGATCACGGGCGCCGGTTCGGGCATGGGCCGCAGCCTCGCGGTCGAGCTCGCGCGGCGCGGCTGCGAGGTCGCGCTGAGCGACGTCAACGACGTCGGGCTCGCCGGCACGGCGGCCGCCTGCGCGCAGCAAGGCGTGCGCGTGAGCACGCGGCGGCTCGACGTGTCCGACCGCGATGCGATGTTCGCGTGGGCCGATTTCGTGCGTGCCGAGCACGGCAAGGTCAACCTGGTCTTCAACAATGCGGGCGTGTCGCTGGCCGCCAGCGCCGAGACCGCGCGCATCGCCGATCTCGAATGGATCGTCGGCATCAACTTCTGGGGCGTCGTGCACGGCACGCAGGCGTTCCTGCCGCATCTGCGCGCATCGGGCGACGGGCACATCGTCAACACGTCGAGCCTGTTCGGCCTCGTCGCGATGCCGACGCAAAGCGCGTACAACGCGACCAAGTTCGCGGTGCGCGGCTTCACCGAGGCGCTGCGGATGGAGCTCGAACTCGACGGCGCGCCGGTGAGCGCGACCTGCGTGCATCCGGGCGGCGTCGCGACGAGCATCGTCGACGCAGGCCGGGTCGATACCAGCATCCATGCACTCACGGGCCAGGACGAAGCGACCCATCGCCGCCAGGCTAACCGCCTGATCAACGCGACGACGGCCGACGACGCCGCACGGCAGATCCTCGCGGGTGTCGAGCGCAATGCGCGGCGCGTGCTCGTCGGCGCCGATGCGCGCCGGCTCGACCGGATCGCGCGCCTGCTCGGCGCCGGCTACCAGTGGCTGATGCTGCGCCACGTACGCCGCGCCCGTGCCCGCAACCTCGAACGCGCGCACGCCCCGGCCGCGCTCCCGCCCACGCCGACCAAGGACCCCGCATGACCTCGACGACGACCGACCGGCGCGCCGCGCCGCCCGCCCCCGACGCCCGTGGCGACAGTTACGACCTCGACGTGCTGATCGTCGGCGCCGGCCTGTCCGGCATCGGCGCGGCCTATCACCTGAAGCAGCGCTGCCCGTATGCCAGCGTGGCGATCGTCGAGGCGCGCGACGCGATCGGCGGCACCTGGGACCTGTTCCGCTATCCGGGCGTCCGTTCGGATTCCGACATGTTCACGCTCGGCTACAGCTTCCGGCCGTGGCACAGCGACAAGGCGATCTCGGACGGCCAGACGATCCTCGACTACATCCGCGACACCGCACGCGCATACGACATCGACAAGACGATCCGCTACGGCCAGAAGGTGGTGGCGGCCGACTGGGATTCGAACCGCGCGCGCTGGACGGTACGCATCGAGCGCACGCGCGACGGTGCGACCGACACGCTCGTCTACACCTGCCGCTTCCTGTTCATGTGCAGCGGCTACTACGACTACGACGCCGGCTACCTGCCCGACTGGGCGGGAATGGACACGTTCGAAGGCAAGCTGGTGCATCCGCAGCACTGGCCGAAGGACCTGTCGTACGCGAACCGGCGCGTCGTGGTGATCGGCAGCGGCGCGACGGCCGTCACGCTCGTGCCGTCGATGGCGGCCGATGCCCAGCACGTGACGATGCTGCAGCGCTCGCCCACCTACATCGTGTCGCTGCCCGCCCGCGACAAGATCGCGAACGCGCTGCGCCGCGTGCTGCCGTCGCGGCTCGCGCACCGGCTCGTGCGCGTGAAGAACGTCCTGCTGACGATGTACCTGTACAACGTGTCGCGCCGCAAGCCCGACCGGACGAAGCAGTTCATCATCCGCGCGGCCAGCAAGCAGGTCGGCCCCGGCTTCGACGTCGCGAAGCACCTGACGCCGCGCTACATGCCGTGGGACCAGCGCGTGTGCCTCGTGCCGAACGGCGACCTGTTCAAGTCGATCCGCTCGGGCCGCGCGTCGATCGTCACCGACGAGATCGAGCGCTTCACGCCGACCGGCCTCAAGTTGAAGAGTGGCCAGCAGCTCGACGCGGACGTCATCGTTACCGCAACAGGCCTGAAGGTGAAGATGCTCGGCGGCGCGCGCGTCACCGTCGACGGCCGCGCGGTCGACCTGCCGGACACCGTGTCGTACAAGGGGATGATGTACAGCGACGTACCGAACCTTGCTTCGTCGTTCGGCTACACGAATGCGTCGTGGACGCTGAAGGCCGAGCTGATCGCGCGCTATGTGTGCCGGCTGCTCAACCACATGCGCGCGAACGGCTACGACACGTGCGTGCCGCGGCTCGGCACCGGCGATCCCGGCAACGTGCCGGCCGTCAACCTGAGCTCGGGCTACATCCAGCGCGCGGCCGGCATCCTGCCGAAGCAGGGGCACAGCAAGCCGTGGAAGTTCCACCAGAACTACGTGCTCGATCTCGCATCGCTGAAGTTCAGCGGACTCGCCGATTCGGCGATGCAGTTCGAACGCCGCGCGAAAGCCGGCCCGGCCGCCACGACGCCGGTTGCCGAACCCGCACTCGAAACCCGCTGAGGCCGACATGACCCATACGCTCCATCTGATCCAGAACGTGCTGCTCGGCGTCGTCGCGGTGCTCGCCGCGCTCGCGCTGTTTACCGGTTACGTGGCCCGCCGCGTGACGCGTGCGTTTCCGCCCGAAGGCCGCTTCGTCGACATCGGCGGCGACCGCATCCACTACGTCGAATACGGCAACGGCCCGCCGATCGTGTTCGTCCACGGGCTCGCAGGGCAACTGCGCAATTTCGCGTACCTTCCGCTCGCGCGGCTCGCGCAGCAGCATCGCGTGATCCTCATCGACCGGCCGGGCGCCGGCCGCTCGCTCCGCGGCGCGGGCTCGCAGGCGAACGTGTTTGCGCAGGCCCGCACGGTCGCCGCGTTCATCGACGCGCTGAAGCTCGACAAGCCGGTGCTGGTCGGCCACTCGCTCGGCGGCGCGATCGCGCTCGCAGTCGGCCTCAATCACGCGGACCGCGTGAGCCGCCTCGCGCTGATCGCGCCGCTGTCGCACGAGCAGAGCGAGCCGCCCGCGCCGTTCAAGCCGCTGATGCTGCCGTCGCCGCTGGTGCGCCGCTTCGTGTCGTGGACCTTCGCGATTCCGCTGACGATCCTGACCGGCCGCAAGGCCGTGCGCCAGGTGTTCGCGCCGGAAGACGTGCCGCGCGACTTCCCGGTCAAGGGCGGTGGACTGCTCGGGATGCGCCCGCACGTGTTCTATGCGACCGCGACCGACCTGCTGTCGGCCCCGGTCGACCTGCCCGCGATGGAGCGCCGCTACCCGGATCTCGCGCTGCCGGTCGACGTGCTGTACGGCCGCGCCGATCCGATCCTGAACTGGCGCGAGCACGGCGAAGCGCTCGCGAAGAAATCGGCGCGCGTGCGGCTGAAGGTGGTCGAGGGCGGGCACATGCTGCCGGTCACGATTCCGGAAGCCACGGCCGACTGGCTGCTCGAAGTCGCCGCCACGCCGGCCGAGGTGGCCGCGCCGTCGGCACGCATCGCGTAAGCCGCGACCGTGTAACCGGGCCTGATTCCGTGCCGTGCCGCCGGCGCTGCGGCGGAATCAGGCTTCGTCGTCGGGTACCGACAACCCGAGATCCGAGATCACCTCCCGCGCGCTGCGGAATGCCTCGACCGCGGCCGGCGCGCCTGCGTACAGCGCGCTGTGCAGCAACACCTCGCGGATCTCGACGAGGCTCGCGCCGTTGTTGAGCGCGCCGCGAATGTGACCCTTCAGTTCCGTGCTGCGGCCGAGCGCCGCCAGCATCGCGCACGTGCACAGGCTGCGCGTCTTCAGGTCGATCCCGCCCCGCTGCCACGTGCTGCCCCACGCGTGCTCGTTCAGCCAGTTCTGCAGCGGGCGCGAAAAGCCGTCGAGGTCGCGCATCGCGCGCTCGACGAACGCGTCGCCCATCACGTCGATGCGTCGCGCCTTGCCGTATTCCCTGTCCTGTTCGCTCATGTCGGTGTCCTGTGTGGAGTGGTGGTGGTTGCGGCGTCGTCGGCAGCCGGGGATGTCGCGCCATGTTCATCGGGCCGGCCCGTTTCGTCAAAGATGCGGCCCTCGGTTCGCGGCCGCCTGCGTCACGCGATATCGAACGCTACGTAACATCGCGCCGCGCGTTACGGCGGCTTACGGGAACATCGCTCCCGCCACGCCGGCGCACCGCGCGTGCCCGTCGCTCGAAACCGCCGGAACTCCGTTTAAATCGTGCGTATATTCCCGATTCCTGCAATAAAGCGCGACACCGTTTCGGGAAAGCTGTCGTGGCGCGGAATTTGCAGAGGAGGCTTGGACACACTTCCAATGTCGAGGCCAACATGCACAAACTCTTCAAGAAGACGACGGTAACGATGGCCGTCTCGTCGCTGCTCGCACTGTATGGTTGCGGCTCGGTCGACGGACCGACGACGCCGCCGACGATCAAGCCGAGCACGTCAGGGACGGGCGGCAGCTCGGGGACTTCGGGTTCTTCCGGGACGTCGGGTTCTTCAGGTACCTCGGGATCTTCCGGTACTTCGGGGACTACTTCCGGGACTTCGGGCACTTCGGGCACCTCCGGTACGTCGGGTACTTCCGGTACCTCGGGTACTTCCGGCACGTCGGGTACTTCCGGCACGTCGGGTACTTCCGGTACGTCGGGTACTTCCGGTACGTCGGGCACTTCCGGTACGTCGGGCACTTCCGGTACCTCGGGCACTTCCGGTACCTCGGGCACTTCCGGTACCTCGGGCACTTCCGGTACCTCGGGCACTTCCGGTACCTCGGGTACCTCGGGTACTTCCGGTACCTCGGGCACTTCGGGCACTTCCGTCACCTCGGGTCCGTCGAGCAGTGCGGGCAGATGCAGTCCGCGGTACAGTGACGCTCTGCGGTCTGAGTGAGACAACACCAGTCCAACCGAGAACTCGACACGTCACCTGTATGCATCAAACATAAC
>NZ_JAAGPG010000037.1:0-36262 GCF_017104665.1 Burkholderia sp. Se-20378
TCGCGCACGGCTGCCGGTGTCGGCCGATGCGTGCGACGCCGTCGGCGACGATGGCTGGCGCGTCGAAGTGGCCGCCGCGATTCACGTCGGGCAGGTGCTCGCGCATGCGTCGCAGATGTCGGGCGGATCGACGCCGGCCGCCGCGTCTCGGCTGTTGCGGCTTGCCGGGCCCGGGCAGATCCTGACCAGCGACGATGCGCGGCCCGCGCTCGAACGGCATGCCGACTTCCGGCCGACCGGGTTGCGGCTGGCGCGGGCGGGCCTCGCGCCGCAGCCGGTGCATGAACTGCTCGGCGAGTGTCGGGCCGATACGCCGTTCGATTCGCTCGACGGCGGCATGCGGGCGCCGATGATCGGCCGCACGCGCGAACTCGACGCACTGCTGCGCGCGTGGCAGGCGACGCGCGCACGCCATCGTCGTGCGATGCGCGGCGTGCCGCGGCTCGTCGTCGGCGATGCGGGAATCGGCAAGTCGCGCCTCGTGCACGCGCTGTGCGAGGCCGTGCGGACACAGGGCCACGCGTTCGCGTATTGCGGGTGCCTGCCCGAGCGGGAGAATCATGCGCTGTTTCCGATCCTGCGGTTCATCGGCGCGCATTGGCAACTCGATGCCGACAGTCCGCCCGGTACCACGCGCGCGGCGATCGACGCGATGCTCGCGCCGCTCGAATGCGATCGTGTGGCGGCCCGTGTCGCGCTCTCGACCTGGCTGGGGCTAGCCTGCGAGGCGAACGAGACACGGTGGTCGAGCGCGCGCGAACAGTACGCGCTGTTCGACGTGCTCGAGCAATTGATCGTGTCGCTCGGCAACGGCGCGCCGGTGTTGCTCGTCGTCGAGGATGTGCAGTGGATCGACCGCTCGACCGAGGATTTCCTTGCGTACCTGCAGCGCTCGCCGCGCGCGGCGGCGCTCTGCGTCGTGCTCACGTCGCGGCCCGCCCGGCTCGCGCGCTGGCGTGGCGCGACCGAACGCCTGATTCTGCGCCGCCTGCCGCGCGACGACGCGCGGCGCCTGATGTCGGCGTACCTGGGCGACGGCGTACTCGATCCGGCCCGGCTCGACCCGCTCGTCCATCGTACGGCGGGCATTCCGCTGTTCATCGAGGCCGTCGCGCGCGAGCTGGTGATGAGCGGAGCGGATGGCTCGCTCGCGGGGCTGCGGACGACGGAGCCGTGCCCACTCCCGCTCAGTCTCGGCGGGATGCTCGGGCGCGCGTTCGACCGGATTGACGACGCGCGCGACACCGCGCAGCTCGCCGCGACGATCGGGCTCGAGGTGGATGCGCACCTGCTCGCCGCGGCGTCGCCGCATGATCGCGCAACGCTCGACGCGCACCTGCGGCTGCTGCTCGAAGAACGGATCATGTACGCGCAGCATCGGCGCGATCGCGTGTTCTATTCGTTCCGCCATGCGTTGATTCGCGACGCGGCGTACGCGTCGATGCCGCCGGCCGTGCGACGCGCCAACCATGCGCGCGTCAGTCGAGCGCTGGCGGCGCAAGCCGAGCGCGGCGCCGGCGTGCATGCGAACGGTGACGACGGACACTTCGCGCGCGCGTGCATGTGAATCCTGCATTCGATGCACGGATGTCCCAGCGGCGCCGCAACCCGCGTCCTACAGTGGGCCAGATACGCCGATCCGCCTTTCAGCGCCGGATCGGCCCTTAATCTGGAGACAGCCCCATGACAGCCGAGTACACCCTTCAACACCGGATCGCGGGCGACGCATGCGACGCCGCGCAGGGCGAGTGGTTCGAGAAATTCGAACCGTGCACCGGACACCTGCTTGCACGCGTGGCGGCCGGCACCGGCGCCGACGTCGACCGGGCCGTGCGCGCGGCCCGCGCGGAATTCGACGGCGGGCACTGGAGCCGGCTGCCCGGCGCGGCGCGGGCGAAGCTGCTGCATCGGCTGGCCGACCTGCTCGAGCAAGACGCGGAACGCTTCGTCGAGCTGCTCGCGCGCGAACAGGGGCGCCCGGCCATGGAAGTGCGCATGATGGACCTGCCGATGTCGATCGACACGCTGCGCTACTTCGCCGGATGGGCGGACAAGCTCGAAGGCCGCCAGATTCCGACCGGCGGCTTCATGGGGCGTCCGACCGTCAACTACACGGTGCGCGAAGCAGTCGGCGTCGCCGGCCTGATCGTGCCGTGGAATGCGCCGCTGATGATCGCGTGCTGGAAGCTCGCACCCGCGCTCGCGGCCGGCTGCACGGTCGTGATCAAGCCGTCGGAGGACGCGCCGCTTGCGGTCGGCGCGCTGGCGGACCTGGCGGCGCAGGCGGGCTTTCCGCCGGGCGTCGTGAATCTCGTGCACGGCATCGGCGCGTCGGTGGGCGCCGCGCTGGTCAATCACCCGGGTGTCGACAAGATCAGCTTCACCGGCAGCACCGAGGTCGGCCGCACGATCGCGCGCGAAGCCGGTGCACAGTTCAAGCGGCTGACGCTGGAACTCGGCGGCAAGGCGCCGCAGATCATCTTCGACGACGCGAATCTCGAGCAGGCGATCGCCGGCGTCGCGATGGGGCTGTTCGTCAACCAGGGGCAGACGTGCGCGGCCGGCACGCGCGTGCTGGTGCAGCGCCGTCACTACGACGACGTCGTCGGCGCGCTCGCGCATGCGGCGCGGTCGGTCAGGGTCGGCACGCCGTTCGACCCGGCGACGCAGATGGGGGCGCTGATCAGCGCCCGCCATGCCGATCGCGTGAAGACGCATATCGCGGCGGCGCTGCGCGACGGCGCGACGATGGTCGCGGGCGACGAGCCGGTGCCGTCGCAAGGCTTCTTCGTGCGGCCGACGGTGTTCGCGAACGTCGATCCGGCGCTGCGCATCGCGCGTGACGAAGTGTTCGGGCCGGTCGGCACGATCATTCCGTTCGATACGGAAGACGAGGCCGTCGCGCTGGCTAACGACACCGTCTACGCGCTGTCCGCGTCGCTGTGGACCCGCGATCTCGCGACCGCGCACCGCACCGCGGCCCGGCTGCGGTGCGGCGCGGTCGCGGTGAACGCGTGGAGCCCGCTCGACGCGCGGCTGCCGTGGGGCGGCCTCAAGGAGAGCGGCGTCGGGCGCGACCTGTCGCAAAGCGGGCTCGATGCGTACCTGGAGGAGAAGGTCGTCACGATCGCGATGTAGCCGCGCACGTTCCGGCACGCAGACACAACAACAAGATCGCGGGCGTTGCGCTGCTCGCCCGCCTATCCCACTCGACAGACACATGACTACTCAAGACCTGACCTTCGATTACGTCGTCATCGGCGCGGGTTCCGCCGGATGCGTCGTGGCCGCGCGGCTGATTCAGCAGCATGCCGGTTCGGTGCTGCTGCTGGAGGCCGGCACGCGCGACGACAATCCGTTTCACCGGATTCCGGGCGGCGTGATGCAGGTGTTCCAGAAGAAATCGTGGCCCTACATGACCGAACCGCAGCCGAACGCGAACGGTCGCAGCATGATCATCGCGCAGGGCAAGGTGCTGGGCGGCGGCAGTTCGGTCAACGGGATGATCTATATCCGCGGGCAGCGCGAGGACTACGACGACTGGGCGACGCAGTGGGGATGCACGGACTGGCGCTACGACGACGTGCTGCCGTATTTCATGAAGGCGGAAGCGAACGAAAGCCTGGGGCCCGCGTATCACGGCCAGACCGGCCCGCTGCCCGTCAGCGAGAACCGCTATCGCCATCCGTTGACGGCCGCGTTCATCCGGGCCGGGCAGGAGATGGGGCTGCGCTACGTCAACGACTTCAACGGCGAAGTGCAGCAGGGCATCGGCTATTACCAGACGACCACGCGCAACGGCGAACGCGCGAGCACCGCGCAGACCTATCTGGCGTCGGTGCGCAACGACGCGAAGCTGAAGGTGGTGACCGGCGCGCTCGTGCACCGGATCCGGACCGATGCGGGGCGTGCGGTCGCGGTCGAGTTCAGCGAAGGCGGACATGCGCCCGTGTCCGTGCGTGTGCGCAACGAGGTCGTCGTGAGTGCGGGCGCGATCGGGAGTCCGAAGGTACTGATGCTGTCCGGCATCGGGCCGGCGGAGCATCTTGCCGCGCTCGGGATCGATCCGGTTGCCGCGTTGCCGGTCGGCCAGAACTTCCACGATCATCTGCACATGTCGGTGCAGGCGTCGATTCGCACGCCGGCGAGCCTCTACGGCGAGAACACGGGGCTGCGGGCGATGCGCCATTTCCTGCAATGGAAGTGCTTCAGGAGCGGGCTGCTGACCAGCAACATCCTCGAAGGCGGCGCATTCATCGATACGCTGGGCACCGGGCGGCCGGACGTTCAGTTCCATTTCCTGCCGCTGCTCGACAATTTCGACAACACGCCGGGCGAGAAGCCGCCGGCGAGCGAGCACGGCATGTCGGTCAAGGTCGGCCATCTGCAACCGAAATCGCGCGGGCAAGTGGGGTTGCGCAGCAAGGACCCGGCGGACCTGCCGAGGATCGACGCGAACTTCCTGAGCGACCCGGCCGACCTCGACGGCCAGATCCGGGCCGTGCAGGCCGGGCTCAGGATCCTGTCGGCGAAGGCGCTGCAGGCGCATGTGAAGGAGGTCGTCGCGCCGGCCCGGATCGATCCGGACGATCTGCCGGCAATCGAACGATTCGTGCGGCAGGACATCAAGACCGTCTATCACCCGGCCGGCACCTGCAGGATGGGCACGGACCGGCGCACGTCGGTGGTCGACCAGAAGACGCTGCGCGTGCACGGCTTCTCCAATCTGCGCGTGATCGACTGCTCGATCTGCCCGCAGGTGCCGAGCGGCAATACCAATGCGCCGGCAATCATGATCGGCGAACGCGGCGCCGATCTGCTGCTCGGTCGATGAAAGAGGCGGCGCAGGGATGACCTGCGCCGGCTTCGCGTCGGGAAACGCCGACGCGGATCCGTTCACCTCAGAGCGGAAACACGGCCTTGAGCCAGAACGCCGCGCCTTCCGGGCGGTTTCGCACATCGGTTTCCATCTGGTATTTGGCGGTCACGAACCAGCCTTTCCCGCTGTCGTACTTGATCGACGGGCCGATCGCGAACGAACGGCCACGATTGCCTGCGATGGTTTGCCCGGCCTGTGAATCGTCCGTCATCTGCCGGTAAACATAGCCGCCCGCGCCAACCGTCAGGCCATTGCCGAAACCCCAGCCCGCCGAATAGTCGACGATGAATTCCTGGCCGGACTGGTAGTCCGTCGCGTGGTTGCGCTGATTGAAGGTCCACATGAGCTTCGCGTCGAACACCGGCCCGGTACGGCCGCCGTACGAGATGCCCGCGATCGGCTGGATCGCCCAGTAGTGCCGGCCGATGTTGGCCAGGTCGCTCTTGTCGTACCGGCCCGTCGGCGCGAAGACATCGACGGCGAGCAGCGTCTGGAGCGTCGGCGTGACGTGCCAGCCGAGCGCCGGCCCGAACGTCATGTCGCCGATACCGGTCCGCCGCTGCGCCTGCCCGCCCGCGTGCACGTCGAGCGTGACGAGCGGAAGCAGCGCATGCATGGCCAGCGACGCGCCGGCAAACGTGTACGGCGTGACCCACACGATCCGTGGTGTCACCGAATACGCGGTGATGCTGAAGTCCGGTGGTGCGACGTTGCGGCCGTCGTTGTCGCGCAGTTCACCCGCGTGGTAGCGCTCCGCATAGATCAGCGCATAGAGCCCCGGCGGCGGCAGTGCGCAGCACAGGTAGCCTTCCGCCCCGGTCGGGTAGACGGAGCCGCCGCCTTCGGTTGCGTGAGCGCCGTGCGCGACCGCGAGCGCGGACAGCATCACGGCAATGGAAAGTCGTTTCATCGTTTGTCTCCTCCTGCGGCGCGCGAGCGGCCGCCGTTTGTCTTCGGGCGGCGTGAGCGACGGCATCGGCCACGCACGTGAAGGCCGGCCGGAAGCCGGTTTCCGCCCGTCAGCAGGGTGCCGCGCCAGTTTCTTGCTCGCATGTGTTTGCGTGCAGAGCCATCAGGAGTGCGGTGCATCTAGGTGAAATCTTTACTGCGTCAGGTAGCGTTCCGGCCGCGCATGGGAGTTGTGCGAATGTTCTTTTGCATCGACGCGCCGTACGCTACGAGCCGATCCCCTCTCATCGATGCTGGCCGGGCGCGTGTCGCCGCACACGCGCCGGAAGCCGGGCGAGTCGATCGTCGCGCCCGCTGCGTGCGCACGCAGGCGGCCACGCAATGGACGTACTTGAAAGCCGGATATTTCTGGAGGCGAACGTCATGATCGATTCGGGAGCGCATCCGCCGCGGCGGGAGGGCGGCGTGTCGTGCTGGTCGGAGCAGATCCGGCATCGGTTCTTTCCGCTGGAGCTCAATGCCGGCGCGTCCGGCGAATTCGACGCAAACGTCGACGTGTTCGATCATGCGCGCTGCCGCGTGGCGCGCATTTCGGCAAGCGCGCATAGCGCCTCCATCGGGCGCGACGCGTGCAAGACGTTGAAGCACCGCTACGTCAAGGTGATCTGGCAACTGAGCGGCGTGGCGAGACTCGAGCAGGGCGCGAGCGAAGTGATCGTGCCGCCAGGGCATTTCACGCTGTACGAGGCGAGCAGCCCGTACTGGATTCAAAGCGACGCACACGGCGAATTCGTGACGATGCTGTGCGAAGTGGCCGACCATGATGCGCTGCTGGCGTTGGCCCGGCACGCGATCGGCCGTGCGATGCCGACGACGGGCGGCGCGGCCGTGGCGCTCGCCAGCCTGCAGGCGATGATCGCCGAGGGTCGGCGCATGAATCCGCGCAGCCGCTTCGGCGTGCTGGAACTGGTGGCGACGTTGCTCGCCGAGGCGATCGATTTCACGGACGGCACGGCGCCCGCTTCGCGGCGCAAGATCCGCGAGACGTTGCTGCGCGACGCGCAGCAATACATTCATCGGCATCTGGACGACGGCGAACTGTCGCCCGATCGCATTGCGGCGGCATTGAAGGTGTGCCGCCGCACGCTCTACCAGGCGTTCGAATCGATCGGCGAGCGGCCGCAGGCGATGATCCAGCGCCTGCGGCTCGAGAAGTGCCACGAAGTGCTGTCGCAGACCGGTGCCGACGGGGCGAGCATTACGCGCCTCGCGCTGCAGTCGGGGTTTTCCGATCCGGCGTATTTCGCGCGCCTGTTTCGCCGGCGCTTCGGGGTCACGCCGTCGCAGTGTCGGGATGCGGGGATGCAGGTTGGGGGTGGTGCGGATTCGTCGGGTTAGTCGCGGTTGCATGCATTCGTCGTGATCCGATTCGATCGGAGGACGGCTGGCAGCGTGTGACGACGCAGGCGGCAGAGCGACCGGCTCCGCGCCCGCGTCGTCAGGCGATCCGGGCCCAGGATCGCCCGCAGGATTCGCCGGGGCAGCGACCTAGAACCGCGTGCTGAACCCGACCCGCGCGATCGACTGCAGTGCGCCGCTCGACGCGCCGTTCGCATCCATCACGCCATTGATCTGCGCGTTGCTGCCGTGGTTCGCGCGCTGATGCACGCCCGCCACGTACACCATCGTGCGTTTCGACAGCCAGTACTGGACGGCGGCGAGGAACTGGTGCGCGTGCGCGTTGTCGAGCGTGTCGTTGCCTTTCATGTACGTGTAGCTCGCGCCGATCACCCACGCCGGCGACGGTCGCCACGCGGCGCCGGCTTCAGCCGACCACGCGCCCGCGCCGTTCTGCGCGTTGTGTACGGTCGTGACGAGCGCTTTCCCCGTGACCGTGCCGAGCGTGTAGTGCACGCCCGCGCCCCAGTTGCGCACGCTGGTTGGCGGCAGCCCGTTCGTCGCCCCGTACTTCTGGTTCGTATAGGCCGCGCCTGCGCCGAACGGGCCGTTGTCGTAGCTTGCGCCGACGCTCACCGTGTTGTTCGCGCCGACCGACCCGGCGACGTTCCCGAAGCCGTACAGCGCGCCGAAGGTCAGGCCCGACAGCGACGGGCTCGTGTACTTGATCGAATTCGCGACACGATTGCTGCCCGCGACGCGATCCCAGTCGAATGCGCCGGTCGGGTTGTTCGGCAACGCGAGCTTGTCGAACGGGCCGTTGCGAAAGCCGTACAGGCCGACGAGATCCTGTGCGATCTCGTTGCCGCTCGCGGCCAGCGCGTCGACCATGAACTCGTACTGGTTGCCGAGCGTCAGCTTGCCGTAGCGGTCGTTTTCCACGCCGACATAGGCCTGGCGCGCAAACAGCCCGCCGCCGATGATCGAGCCGTTGCCGAGCGAATACTGGTTGACGAGCCGGAAGATCGCGCGCGTGCCCGCGCCGAGATCCTCCTTGCCTTCGAAGCCGAGCAGGTTCGGGAAGAAGATGTTGTCGTCGAACTTCGCGGCGCCGTGGCCGCCCTGATTGCTGACATAGCTGATGCCGGCGTCCATCAGCCCGAACATCGTCACGCTGCTCTGCGCGAACGATACGGCGGGAATGGCGCATGCCGCGAGCGCCAGAAGGGTCTTTTTCGTCATCTCCAATGTGCTCCTCACATGTTTCCGATCGGATCGGATATTTTTGATTGGACTACTGATTGATATGAACAAAGCTGAACCGGATGAATCCCGGATCAGTGGCAAGCTAAGAAAGTTGGTATGTGATGGGCGTCGGCAGAAATCGCGAGCGAGCCTGCCGATGCTCGTCCAGCAGCGCGCTAGACCGTCGAATACCCGCCATCGACCGGCACGACCGCGCCGGTCACGAACGATGCACCGGGCGAGCACAGGAACAGAATCACGTCTGCGACTTCGTCGGCCGTGCCCCAGCGCCCGAGCGGCGTGCGTTCGAGGATGCGCCGCGACGCCTGCATGTCGGCCATCAGGCCGCTGCTGAGCGGCGTGTCGATCCAGCCGGGTGCGACCGCGTTCACGCGAATGCCGCGATCGGCCCACGCCTGCGCGAGCGAGCGCGTGAGCTGCGCAATGCCGCCCTTGCTCGCGCTGTAAGCGGGACGGTCCTTGCTGCCGAAATACGTGTACATCGACGCGACATTGACGATGCTGCCGCCGTGCGCCGACAGCGCCGGCCGTGCGGCGTCGGACGCCCGCATCACCGACGTCAGGTTCACGTTGAGCACGAGCTCGAACTGGTCCATCCGGTATTCGTCCGCGTGCCGGCTGATGCCGACGCCGTTGACGAGCACGTCGAGCCGCGGCAGGGCCGCGATCGTGCGGGTCAGCGCATCGCTGTCGGTCACGTCGAGTTCCACGCAGCGGATGCCGGCATGCACGGGTGCATGCGGGCCGGCCGCGTCGAGCCCGAGCGCGACGACCGACGCGCCGGCTTCCGCGAACCGCATCGCCGTGCGCGCACCGATACCCGACGTGCCGCCCGTCACGACGACGGACTGGCCCTCAAACGCCCACTGACGACTCATGCTCGACGCTCCCGATGGTGTGTGCGCGACGGGCCGGCCGTTGCGCGGGTGAAACGAGGATCTTGATCTGCGCGCGGTCGGCGAGCAGCGCGTCGAAGCCGTCGGCGACGGCGTCTTCGAGCGACACGGTGCGCGTGACGATCGACGTGAGGTCGAGCGCGCCCGACGCGACGATGCGCAGCAGGTCTTCGTACGCATGCCGGTAGCCGACGCTCGCCGTGAAGGTCAGCTCGTCGTTGACCGCGCGGAACGCGTCGAAGCCGGCATGCGGCATCAGGCCGACCATCACGACGCGGCCGCCCTTGCGCAGCGCCTGCATCGCCGATTCGAACGTGGCCGGCAGGCCGGCCGCTTCGAAACTCGCGTCGACGCCGAGCCCGCCCGTGGCCGCTCGGATCGCGTCCTGCAGCGCGGGTGCACCGAGTGCGCGTGCATCGAACGTATGCGTTGCGCCGAAGCGCGAGGCCGCCGCGAGCCGTTCGGGCGACACGTCGACGGCCACGATCGTGGTCGCCCCCTGCAGCTTCGCGAGCATGATCAGCAGCAGCCCGATCGGCCCGAGCCCGAATACCGCGCAGGTTTCGCCGAGCCGCAGTTCGCCACGCCGCAACGCGTGCAGTGCGACGGCCGCCGGCTCCATCACCGCGGCCTGTTCGAGACTCACGCCGTCGGGCAGGCGATGCAGCATGTACGCCGGCACGACCGCGAAGTCGGCCATGCCGCCGTCGCCCATCAGCCCGGCGAAGCCCATCGACACGCACAGGTTGTACGACCCCGTGCGGCAATACGCGCACTGGCTGCAGCGATACTCGGGCTCGACCGCGACGCGATCGCCCGCGCGTAGCGCCGTCACGCCTTCGCCGACTTCGACGACGGTGCCGCAGAACTCGTGGCCGAGCGTCAGCGGCGCGGTGCGGCGCGACAGCGGATGCGGCGTGTCGACCGGTATCGCGTGCGGGCCGTCCGCGTATTCGTGCAAGTCGCTGCCGCAGATCCCGCAGTACGCGACCGCGATGCGCACGTCGCCGGGGCCGACGCGCGGCGGGTCGATTTCCACGAGACGGACGTCGCGCGGGCCATGCCATTGAAGTGCCCGCATGTCAGCGACCTCCGAGGTTTTGTGCATCGAGACGGCTCGCGGCGGTGCCGGCGAGTGCACGCTTGCGCAGCACGGCAGGCGCCGTTTCGACGAGGCCGAACGACAGCACGCACGCGAGGATCGCGCCGGCGGCCGACGTCCACATCGCGAACTGCAGGCCGTACTTGTCGGCCGCGAAGCCGGCGACGGTCGGCGCAACGAAGCCGCCGATCAGCTCGCCCGCGCCCATGATCAGGCCGAGCGCGCTGGCGATCGCGCGC
The DNA here is from genome assembly GCF_017104665.1 of Burkholderia sp. Se-20378. Taxonomy (NCBI): domain Bacteria; kingdom Pseudomonadati; phylum Pseudomonadota; class Betaproteobacteria; order Burkholderiales; family Burkholderiaceae; genus Burkholderia; species Burkholderia sp. Se-20378. The sequence goes on from NZ_JAAGPG010000037.1 coordinate 10,690, forward strand.
GGCGGCACCGTTTCCGCCGGGATGGTCGCCATGAACAGCGTGAAGCAGCCGAGGCCCGTGTACGTGGCGAACACGAGCGCGCCGAGCGCCCAGAGCGAGCCGGCATGGATCAGCACGACCGGGCACACGGCCGCGATCAGTGCGAACACGATCATCGTCGGCTTGCGGCCGATCCGGTCGGAGATCGCCGGCACCGCGAAGCCCCAGAACACCCACGCGGCGCCGAGGCAGGTCATCACGACGCCCATGTCGGACGGCGACAGATGGCGGCTTTCCACGAGGAACACCGGCGCGAACGAGATGATCACGATGAACCACGTGAGGAAGAAGCAGCTGATCAGCATGCAGAGCAGGATGTTGCGTTCCTTCAGCAACGCCCAGCGGCTGACTGCCGCGCCGCTTGCGGCCGGCGCGCCGGCGGTATCGGCCTGCGCGTGCCGCACGCCGCCGGGCGGCACTTCGCGCACCCAGCGCCAGATGCAGAACGCGATCAGGAAGCCCGGAACGCACGACACGTAGAACGCTTCGCGCCAGCCGTATGTGGTTGCGATGCCGATGACCACCGGCGGGCCGATCATTGCGCCGAGCAGGCCGGCGGCGGAGCCTTGCAGCAAGCCCATGTTCAGCCCGCGGCGGCTTGGCGTCGAGCTTTCGACCATCAGCGATTGCGACAGCGGCAGCACGGGGCCTTCGGCGATGCCCATCAACGCGCGGAACGCGATCAGGCTCGCGAAGCCGCCGACGAGCCCCGACAGCGCCGAACACACGGAAAAACCGAGCACGGCCGCGATCAGCAGCGGCTTGCGCGTGCCGCGCGCGTCGGACCACGCGCCCGTCGCGGCGCCGGACAATGCCCACGTGAGCGCGAGCGCGGATGACACCATGCCGAGCTGCGTATTCGTCAGGTGCAGCTCGGCCGACATGAACGGGAACAGGAACGACAGCGCGAGGCGGTCGAAGAACACGAAGCCGAACGTCATGAACAGGATCAGCAGCAGCCTGTTCTCGTACGTCCAGGCGGATCGGGAGGAGGAAGGGGATGTCATGGTGAGCCTCGCCGCGCGTCAGCGGAACAGCTTCTCGATCGCTTGCGCGCCGAGGCCGACCTTCTCGTAATGCGCCTTGCACATCGCGATGTACGAGTGCACGTCGAAGTAGCCGTCGGGATTCCCTTCCTCGTCGAGCCAGATCAGCGGCCCCTTGACGATGAAGAACGCGCGCATCGGCTCCGGGTGATCGAACGCGACGAGCGTGTGGCCTTCGCCCGGCGTCTCGTACACGAAATCGCCGCGCGTCGCGGTCCATTCGTGCTCCAGATAACCCCACTTGCCCGACAGCGTGTAAGCGAACACCTCGTGCGGGTGATAGTGCCGGTTCACGAGCCCGGCTTCCTTGGCCATCAGGATGTCGCACCATTTGTTCTGCGACGGCGAGATCCACAGCGGCCGCGACGAAACCGTTTCGGTGAACGGAACGTAATAGCGCTCGTCGTCGGTGGCCGCGTTCGCGATGTACGCATCGGGCAACGCATCGGGCTTGAACGGATTGGCAATCGGTGGAATGTTTTGCCAGAATTCGGCTACGGCTTTGTCGACCACGGTTTGTCTCCTGGTGTATGAGTTGTCGTGGGCTCGACTTTAGCCAGCCGGTGCGCGCCGCTCTTGACTGGGTTGGACGAATTGCTTGACCGCGCCGGACATTGCATCGCACCAAAATCCAGACGAACCATCCCCCAATCCGTGCTGCTCCGCACGACAGGCGCCAGCAGGAGGCGACGTGACGAATTCGACCGTTTTTTCCCGCACGCGAGGCTCGACGGCCGACGTGCCGGCGCGCGACAGGATGGCGTACTGGGACGCGTTCAATGCGGCGACGCTGGTCGGGCTGCGCTGTTCGTCGCTGTCGCCGGCCGGGCTCGAGGTCGAGAAGACCGATATCGCGCTGCCGGGCCTCGGCATCGCGGACATCAGCGGCCAGGATCACGTGATCGAGCGCAGCCCCGCGCTGGTGCGCCAGCTGCCGAAGGAGTCGCTGTTCGCGTGCCAGATCCTGAGCGGGCGCGCGTATTTCATCCAGCGCGACCGCTGCCTGCTCGCGGACGCCGGCGATGTCGTCGTCTACGACACGCGCGTGCCCTATCTGTTCGGATTCCTGACGCCGATGCGGCAGCTGCTGATCGATATCCCGATCACGACGTTCGACGACCGGCTCGATGCGGAACTGGCCGCGCTGCCGCTGCGGATCGCACCGAAGCCGGGCGCGGGCGCGATGCTCGGCGCGACGTTGCGCGCGAGCGTCGAGCGCTTCATGAAGGATCCGGTCGAACGTGACGCCGCGCGGTTCGCCGAACACACGCGCACGCTGATCGCGGAACTCATCGATGCGGAGGTGAACGGTGCGGGCGCGTCGCGTGCGTCGCTGTCGTATCTGCTGACCGCGAAGCAGTACATCGCGACGCATCTCGGCGACCCGGAACTCGGGCCGCAGGCCGTCGCGGACGCGGTCGGGCTGTCGCTGAGGCATCTGAGCCGGCTCTTCGCGGCCGAAGGCGAGTCGATCACGCAGCACATCTGGTCGGAGCGGCTGTCGCATGCGCATCGCGAGCTGACCGATGCGCGGTTGCGCAAGACGAGCGTCGGCGAAATCGCGTTCCGCTGGGGCTTCTCGAGCCAGGCGCACTTCAGCCGTGCCATTCGCGAGCGCTACGGGGCGTCGCCGATGGCGCTGCGTGACGCGGCGCGCACGGCCGGGAGTTGATTCCGGCAAACGATGCGGATGGAGTGGCGGCGCGTGAAAAACGCGCCGTTTTTTTATTGTCGTGAACGAAAGCGCCCGCGCGCCGTGTTGCGTTACTCCGCCAGCATGAACTCGGCGCAGCGCTCCGCGATCATGATCGTCGGCGCGTTCGTGTTGCCGGACACGATGCGCGGCATCACCGACGCATCGCAGATCCGCAATCCGTCGACGCCTTGCACCGAGAGGCGCGGCGTGACGACTGCATGCTCGTCGTTGCCCATGCGACAGGTGCCGGCCGGGTGATAGACGGTTTTCGCGCGGTGTCGCACATAGTCGGCGAGTGCCGTGTCGGTCAACGTCTCGGCTTCGCGCACGATGCGTGCAAGCGACGGCGCACGGATGATCTGCCGCGCGAGCGCGACGCCGCGCACGAGGCCCTCGACATCGGCCGGATCGGACAGCGCGCCGCTGTCGAACAGGATCGGCGCGGCCGGATCGTTGCCGCGCAGTTGCACCGAGCCGCGCGAGCGCGGCCTGAGCAGGCACGGGTTGATCGACAGGCCGTGGCCGGGCAGCGGCTCGCGATCGACGTCGCCGACGAGCGTCGGCAGCACGTGGAACTGGATGTCCGGGCGGCCGCTGCCGGTGGTGTCGACGAACGCGCCGGATTCGACGACGTTCGACGTCAGCAGGCCCGTGCGGGACAGCATCCACTGCAGCCCGTGCCGTAACGCTTTCAGTCCGCGATCCTCACCCAGCAGGCTGACCGGCGCGTGGCTGCGGCCGTAGATCGAGACTTCGAGATGATCCTGGTAGTTCGCGCCGACGTCGCGGCTGTCGTGCAGCACGTCGATGCCGTGCGCGTGCAGGTGTGCGCCGGGCCCGATGCCCGACAGCATCAGCAGCTTCGGCGTGCTCAGCGCACCGGCCGCGAGCACGACGTCGGCGCGCGCGGCGGCCGAACCCGTCGCGCCGCTTTCCGTCCGCCATTCGACGCCGGTCGCGCGCCGGCCGTCGAACCGGATGCGCGCGACGCGGCAGCCGGTCAGCACGCGCAGGTTCGGGTGGCCGATCGCGTCGGCGAGATAGGTGGCCGCGGTGCTGCCGCGCTGCCCGTCGAAGATCGTCGTGTGGTAGAAGCCGACGCCATGTTGCGCGGCGCCGTTGAAATCGTCGTTGTACGCGATGCCGGTTTCCTGTGCGGCCTTCACGAACGCGAGGCTCAGCGGATGCCGGAAGCGCGTGTCGCCGACCTTCAGCGGCCCGTCGATGCCGTGAAACGGCTCGGAGAGCCGCAGGTGCGATTCGGCGCGCTTGAACACGGGCAGTACGTCGTCCCAGCCCCAGCCGGTGCAGCCGAGCGCGGCCCAGTCGTCATAGTCGTCGCGCGTGCCGCGCACGTACAGCATCGCATTGACCGAACTGCCGCCGCCGAGCGTGCGGCCCTGCGGCACGTAGGTCTTGCGTCCCGCCGCACCGGCTTGGGGCTCGCTCTCGAACGTGACCGTGCGCCGCGTGCCGAGCACGCGGATGAACGTCGCCGGAATCCGGATGAACAGGCTGTCGTCCTTCGGGCCGTCCTCGAGCAGCAACACGCGCCTGCCGGCCTTCACCAGGCGGTGCGCAACCGTGCAACCGGCCGAACCGCCGCCGACGACGATATGGTCGTACGTCTCCATCCCGCTTCTTCTCCTCGCTGTCGGGCGGCGAAACGAGTGCCGCCGCGCAGGAAGTCAGCTTAGCGACCGCTATGCGGCCCCATTTGACCGGGACGGACGCCGTGCTTGCCTCGCAGGGACACGGCGGCGGGTGGCGGGTGGCAGATGACGGACTAGCGCGCGTCGGCCGGCGCCGGCGCGCGGGTATCGCTCGGCGTCTCGCCGAAGCGTGCGCGATAGCTGCGGCTGAAGTGCGCGCTGTTGTTGAAGCCCCAGCGGAACGCGATCTCGCTGACCGTCAGGTGCTTCAGCGAACGGTCGCGCAGGTCGGCGCGGCAGCGTTCGAGCCGCCGTGCGAGGATGTAGCGCGTGAGCGGCATCCCTTCGATTTCGAAGACGCGCGCGAGCTGGCGCGGCGACAGGTTGATCGCGCGGCTCACCGACTGGCTGTCGAGATCGTCGTCGGCGAGATGGCTGTCGATGAACGCCTTGGCGCGCGACAGCGTGTGGACGGTCGACTTGGTCGGCGACGCGTCGCCGTCGCGCAGCCGCAGCATCGACTGCACGAGATCGAGGATCGCGGCGGCGCGCCGTTCGCGTGCATCGGGCGTCGGCTCCTGCGGCGCGGCGAGCAGCGCATAGACCTGCCGCACGGCCCACGATGCGACGCCGTCGTCACGGTCGATCTTGACGAGGCTGCGGTAGCGCCACGGACCGACGCGCGCCTCGAACACGTCGCGCGGCACGTCGAGCACGGTCATCGCCATGTCGGCGGGAAAGCCGTGGCCGTACGGCATCGACGTGTCGTAGAGGACGAGGTCGCCGGGCCCGTGCTGCATGCAGTCGACATCCTGGAACGTATAGCCTTGCCCGGCGTGCATCAGGCAGATGAACACGGCGTCGCGCTGGTCCGCGTGGATGTTGTGCGACGTGCGCACGACCGCGTGCCGGTTCGCGACGATGTCGCAGGCGCCGAACAGTCCGAGATCGCGCCTGCGCAGCGATGCGTCGATGCCTTCGGACGACTTGCCGCTGCATTCGATCCGCACGAGCGTGCGAGCGACGTGGTCGACCCAGAAGTCGACGCGTTCGTGGCCGCGTACGGCGCGCGTCGAGATCGTGGCGATCTCCGTGCTGGTGTCCGGCATGACGTTCTCCCAATGACCGCCTGAGCGGCGCAGTCTCGGGCAGGTCGAATGGCGCGGTCAATCCGTGAAAGACCCGGGACAGGCGCGTGACGCGCTTGCAGCGGGGCGTTGCGGCGGCAAGCGCGATCGATGTCCGGCTGAGTCAACACGAGCGGCCGTGCCGGTCAAAACGCGAGGGCGGTTTTCGGCTATGCGGCGTGCATTTCGCTACGCACGGGAGACAGGTGACGCCGGCTTACTTTGACGAAGACGACGTCAGCCCGAGTGATACGTCCTCCTCGTAACCCATCTTGCCGCCGCGGTACTCGACGCTGACGTAGCCGGCCCGCCGCGCGTCGGCGACGTTCGCGTAGATCGACGTCATCACCATCCCCGCGTCGCAGTCGAGCGGGATCGTGCGGTCGATGCGGCCCGTCGCGATGTTGATGGCCCGCAGCGACTGCATCGCCATGCCGCACTTGTCGGACAGCGCGTAGACGCCGACCAGCATGTGTGTCTTCGTGCGATACCACATCGGAATATCGACGGTGCCGTCGAGCTGGAGGTGATCCTGATCGTTGTCGTTCAGCCGCCCGACTTCGTTCAGCGTGATCGGGAATGTCTTGCGGCCGTCGTCCCAGGTGCCGGTGGCCGTTTTACCGGCGACGTTCAGCGCGATCGGGCAAGGCTTCGGTCGCGCTGGCGAGGCGGCCGGTACGACCGGCGAGTCGGCGTTCGATGCGGGCGGCGATGCTTCGCACAGCGTCATGCGGCCGTCGGGCTCGCGGTGGCCCTGCAACGGGATCGGCTTGCGATGCGCGTCGTAGTAGTAGCTGCCGTCGACGCGCCAGCGGCCCGCGTCGTTGCGGTTGATTGCGTCGTAGGTCTGCAGCGACACGTGGACGGGGGCATTGCCGATCGTGCCGGTGTAGTTCGCGACTTCGTACCAGCCTGCGTAAGACGCGGCCGGCACGCATGCGAGCAGCGTGGCGAGCATGGCGGCGAACGGGGGAACGTAGCGGGCGCGATGGGTGTTCCGGGGCATGGGCGGTCTTTGTGCGTGATGTGGGTTCGGGCGTCACGGATCTCGGTGCGACCGTGTCGTGCCGTGCGGCGGGCCGCCCGGACCCGTGCCATTGTATTCACCCGCCACTCACGAATGACCCGCCCCCGCGAATGCGGTGACAAGAGCGCGCACATGACACAGGCCGGTCGCGGAACCGCGCAGACCGCGCGATCCGGTCGACCGGCCCGCTACCGGCGACTTCAGCCCGCACTCGCCTCGTCGATCCGGCGGATGTCGTCCTGATCGAGCTGAACACGGATCGCTTCGCCGAGCGATGCCAGCTGCGCAAGCGACGTCGCGCTCGCGATCGGCGCGGTGATCGTCGGCCGCGCGATCTGCCATGCGAGTGCGATCGTGGCCGGCTGCGTGCCGTGCTTCTCGGCCACCGCATCGAGCGCCGCCAGAATACGCAGCCCGCGTTCATTGAGATACCCGGCGACGCGATCGCCGCGCACGCTCTTCTTCAGGTCGGCCTCGCTGCGGTACTTGCCCGACAGGAAGCCGCTCGCGAGCGCGTAGTAGTTGACGACGCCGAGCTTCAGGTCGCGCACGACCGGTTCGAGATCGCGTTCGTAGTCGGCGCGGTCGAGCAGGTTGTACTCGGGCTGGATGACCTGGTACGCGGGCAGGCCGTCGCGCTGGCTGATGTCGGCCGCTTCGCGCAGGCGCGCGCCGCTGTAGTTCGATGCGCCGATGATCCGCACCTTGCCCGCGTCGATCAGCGTTTGATAGGCGCCGAGCGTTTCTTCGAGCGGGGCCGTATCGGCAAGGTCGCGATGCGAGAAATACAGGTCGATGTAGTCGGTCTGCAGGCGGCGCAGCGACTCGTCGGCGGCTTTCAGGATGTTGTCTTTCGACAACCCCGCGCGCGCGCCCAGCAGGCCGACCTTGGTCGCGATCACGACCTGCTCGCGCTTGCCGGTACGCTTGAGCCACTTGCCGATGATCGTTTCCGATTCGCCGCCGTGGTTGCCGGGTACCCAGGCCGAATAGACGTCGGCCGTGTCGATGAAGTTGATGCCGGTGTCGGCGAGCGCGTCGAGCAGTGCAAACGATGCGTTTTCGTCGACGGTCCAGCCGAAGACGTTGCCGCCGAACGCGAGCGGCGAAACCTGGATGGTCGACGTGCCGAGAGTGCGGTATGCCATGTTCTGCTCCGATAGCTGCGGGTGAAAGGATGGGACTGCGGGAGGTGAAGCCGGTCGCGTTGAGACGGCGAAGCGCAGCACGAGGTTCCTCCCTCGGCACGCGAACCGACGTGTTCCGAGGCCGTGTGCCGGGATGCCGGACAAGGCGACGTCATGACGGTGCCGACATCCGTTCGAGCGTCGTACCCGGCATGGGTAAGGTGCTGTATTTATTACCGATTTTCCTGGCGGCACTAGGGAAATGACGCAGGACGTCAATGTTGTCGCGGTGCGTTGTCTACGATATCCTTTCATCCCAAAAATATGGGAGGCAGCGGGCCGCTGCCACGCGAACGAAAAATCATTCTGAGGCGGTCATGGCTGACCTTGCGGCATTTATTCGGACCCCGTTTTTCCTGCAAGACAAGCGCCTGCTCACGCTGTCTTTCCCTCACGACGACGCACCTTCGGTCACCGACTCGTATGGCCGGCACCGTCCGGCGCGGCTGGTCGTCGAGCGGCTCGTCGCGCACGAAGGGCTCGGGATCGACTTCACGTTCGAACTGACGCTGCTGTCCGGCGAGGCGGGCGCCACGCTGGACGACATGCTGGGCAAGCTGCTCGCGGTGTCGATGGTGCGCCCGGATGGCGGCCTGCGCCATTTCACCGGTTATTGCACGGAGTTTTCGCTCGTCCGCAACGACGATTCGGTCGCGGAATATCGTGCCGTGCTGCGTCCATGGAGCCACTTCCTGCGGACGCGCGTGAACAACCGCCTGTTCCTCGGGCAATCGCTTCAGCAGCAGATCGGCACGCTACTCGCCGATTACCAGGGGCTCGCGCCGTCCTGGGAGTGGCGTGTGCGCGGTGACGATCCGGCGCGCACGATGAACGTCCAGGGTGGCGGCCTCGGCGAAAGCGACTGGAACTACCTCGTTCGCCATCTGGAAGCCATCGGCTACCTGTACTGGTGGGAGCATGACGAGAAGGGGCTGAAGCTGGTCGTCGGCGACGACAGCACGGTGCAGTGTCCGGCCATCGACGGCCGATCGCCGGAGATCCGCTTCCAGACGCACGACGGCCCGATGGCCGCGGACGCCATTTCGCAGTGGTCCGCGGTACGGTCGCTCTCCGCGGGCAGCTACAGCGCGACGGCGTTCGACTTCAAGACGCCGCATGCCGCGAGCGCGCAGATCCCCACGCTTCATCCGCCGGGTGTCGCGCCGCAAGTCGAGCACCATGAGTACGTGGGGCACTACGGTTTCGTGAAGGAAACGCGTTCCGGCGATGCGCTGGCGCGTGTGCGGATGGAAGAGATCGAGGCCGCGGCTTCGCGTTTCGACGCGGCCGGCAACCATCACGGCATCTTGCCCGGACGCTGGTTTCAGCTGTCCGACCACTTCAGCACGGCGTCGGGCAGCCCGGAGGATCATCGGTACCTGATCCTCGAGGCCCGTCACGAAGCGGCGAACAATTATCTGCAGGCCGACGGCAAGCCCGAATATCGCAACCGCTTCGTCGCGGGCCTCCGGCATATACCGTGGCGTCCGGGCCGCGGCTTCAACAGCGAGCCCGTGCGGGTGCTGGCGCCGCAAACCGCGACCATCGCGGGCGCGAAGGGCACCGGCAGCGTCGACGTCGACGAGTACGGTCGGGTCTGCATCGTGTACCACTGGGATCGTGCGGCGCAGACCAGCGCCCGGATTCGCGTGGCTGCCGGCTGGGCCGGCGGCGAGAAGGGCATGATCGCGCATCCCCGCGTGGGCAGCGAGGTGGTCGTGATGTGCCTCGACGGCAATCCCGACCGGCCGATCGTGGCGGGTACCACGTACAACGCGGAACGGATGCCGCCGTGGGCGCTGCCCGACCAGCAGATGCTGACTGGGCTGCGCAGCCGCGAGTTGTCGGGCGACACCGGCAACGCGGCGGGCGGCCGCTCGAACCACGTGCTGCTCGACGACACGCCGCAGCAGCTCCAGCTGAAGCTGCGCAGCGATACCGACGCCAGCGAACTGACTCTGGGACACAACGTCCGCATCGACAATACGCAGGGACGCACCGATCAGCGCGCGCGCGGTTTCGAGTTGCGGACCGACGCGCACGGTGCGGTTCGGGCGGCCAAGGGCCTGCTGGTGACCAGCGAAGCGCGCTACGACGCGCGCGCCCATGCGACGGACATCGACGAAACCGTCGCGCGCCTCGACAAGGCGCACGACCTGCACGAATCGCTGTCGGGTTCCGCGCACGACGTGAAGGCGCAGGCGTCCGGCGACCAGGATGCCGTCCACCAGGCGCTCAGGACGCAGAACGAAGGTCTCAAGGGCAGCGGCGGCAATCCGCAGCAGGGCGAGTATCCGGAGTTCTCGCAGCCGTTCCTGGCGCTCGCCAGCCCGGCGGGCATCCTGGCCACGACGACGGGATCGACCCACGTCGCGAGCGGCCAGCACGTCGCGCTGACGAGCGGAGCCCACACGAGCATCGGTGCGGGCAAGAGCATGCTGGTCAGCGCGCAGGAGGCCGTGCGCGTCGCCGCGTTCGAAAAAGGCATCCGGCTCGTGGCGGCTGCCGCCGACATCGACATCCAGGCGCTGAAGGACAGCATCAACGTGCTGGCCAAACTGGACGTGAAGGTCGATGCGAACCGCATCACCATCACGGCAAAGGAAGAAGTCCTGATCAACGGCGGCACCAGCTATACGCGCTGGAACGGCAGCGGCATCGTCCATGGGACCAAGGGCGCATGGACGGCGCATGCCGCATCGCATGCGTTCATCGGGCCGGACAGCCTGCCGGTGCCCGCGCAGGCGTTCCCGGGCACGGCGTGCGCGCCGTGCATGGTCAACGCGGCATCGATGGCGTCGCCGTTCGCGGCCAAGGCTTGAGGCAGGGCAACGCATGACGAACGAGTTGAAGGCCGCACAGGCGGTCGATGCGCTTCAGGCCGCATTGTCGTCACAGGACGGGCTGCGCGCTTACGTCCTGATCGACGGTGCGTTGCTGGCGACGTTGCCGGATGAGGAACGGGCATCGTGGCCGGCGTTTGTCGCCGCATCGCTGCTCGACAACGCCGATGACGACGCGCGGATCGTCGGGCCCCTGCTGTTCGAATGGCAGCCGGCCGGAGACAGCGCCGATGCAGCGGACGACACCGATCCGCGGGACATTCCGTGGCCGGCGGCGAGCGTGCTCGTTTCACAGCTGACGCTTGCGCAACTGGCTGCGCATCTCGCGCCGATGGTGGATGTTCAGCTCGAGCAGATGGAGAACGCGATGCTGATGCGCTTCTTCGATCCGCGCGTGCTGCCGTTCTGGCTCGACATGCTGCCGGCGGCGCATCGCGCGTATCTGGCGCAAGGCGTGCGGCACTGGATTCATCTGGATGCCGAACTGACGATCCGGACGACGAACATCACCGCGCCTGCGAACGTCAAGCAGGTTGCCGAGTTTCCGCTGCAGTTGTCCCAGGCACAGGAGGACGACCTGCTGGCGGCCTGTTATCCGTACACGCTGATCGAGCGGCTTCGCACCGAGAAGCCCGCGCTGCTGGCGTCGTTGCCGGCCGCGCAGCACTACGGTTTCGTGCGCGATCAGCTGGCGCGGTGCCAGGCGCATGGCGCGGAAAGCGCGGTGTCGCTGCTGATCTACTGCGAACTGGCGCTGCGGTACGGCCCGCGCTTCGACGAGCATCCGGCGATGGCCGCCGTGTTCGACGCGGTGGCGCAAGGGGAAGACTTTCCGCAGGCGCTGGCGCTCGTGCCGGCCGAGGGGTGGCAGCAGATGCAGGGCGTGGCGGAGTGATGGGCGCGCGCGATGAGTCGTTCCGACCGGACATGCGTTCCGGATGTCGCGGGCGGCACGAAGAAATCGAATGGAAAAGAAGGATGTTCAATATGAACCGCGGCTGGATTACGTTGCTGTCCGTGATGGTTTTCTCCACGGCTGCATGCAGCAAGACCACGGGCGATGCCGAAAAGGACAGCCTCGCGCCCGGCGAAGTGAATAAATGGAACGACCCGAACTACGACATCATTACCGCCGGGTCCTTCAACTATACGGATTACGACATCTACGGCGTCTATCTCCTGCCGCCGGACAAGAACAGCCTTGACGACGCGGCAAGCGCCGACGGCGCGCGCGCCACGCCGAGGAATGCGAAGTACTGGTCCGGTGGCGGCGGATCGCGCGCGAGCCTCGCATGGGATTTCCGCTGGAAGACGCCGAAGACGTTCAAGGTGTGGTGGGAGCGTGTAGTCGACAAGCGGGCGATGGAAGCGTCGTCCGCGAATTACGACCCGTACACCCATCGGGAAACCCAGCCGGGGATGGCGTGGTGCGAAGGCGAGATTACGGTCACGCGCCCGCCCGTCAAGGACAAGAGCGGCGGCATCGTGCTGCACTTCTTCCCCGACGGCCGAGTGGAAGGCGACATGGATCTCGAAGCCGACGGCCCGGACCCGAAGGTGGCGCTTGCGAAGCGCGACGAGCAGCGCAAGCTGGCCGGCCGCGCTTGCGTGAAGGAAGTTTCCAATCCGTTTTATGGGCGCAAGAAGCCGGCCCAGTGGAATTGACGCTGGACACCTAGCCGGAACAGGAGCTTAACTGTCATGAGCAATCCCCCTCTCATTCGACGCATCACCGATATCACGCCGGTCGAGGACGCCGTCCGGAACGGATTTCGCGAAGCGCTCGATCCGTTGCGTGTCGAGCAATGCAAGGAGTGCCCGAAGCCCGTGTGGTTCACGGCGTTCTTCGATGGCACGGGCAACAATTTCGGTGCGGACGGCAACGGTTCGACGGACGTCGCGAAGACCAAGTACAGCAATATCGCCAAGCTCGCGATGTTTGCCCACGTCCCGTTCAACAAGGCCAATCCACGCACGATGGGCCGCTATGTCGAGGGCGTCGGCACGCCGTGCAGCAAGGTTGGCGATTCGGGGGAGGGACTCGACGGTGCGTTGGGCATGGCCGCCGCGAGCAAGGGCGAGGCACGCATTCGCTGGATGCTCGGCGAACTCGAAAAGCACGTGGCGAGCCACATGCCGGCCGTGAGCCAGATCAACGTGGCCGCGTTCGGTTTCTCGCGCGGCGCCACCGAAGCGCGGGCGTTCGTTCGCATGCTGACCGAGCGACTGGCCGAGAACATCGGCGGCAGGCTCTGGTGGAACAAGAAGAACATGAAGGATATGCGCCCCGAAGTGGTCGTCTACTTCCTAGGCATCCTGGATACGGTGGCGTCGACCGGCTTCGGCGGCAGCCGCCTGGAGAAGGCGGCGCCCTACATCGTCGGCGCGGTTCTCGGGCCGGTCGCCGGCGGCCTGCTCAGCAGCATCGACAAGGGTGGACACGCCGAGTGGGCGAACGACATTCGCATTCCGGACTACGTACGGCAATGCGTTCACTATGTCGCTTCGCATGAAGTTCGCGAGAAATTCCCTGGCGACTCGGTGCGGGAGGACCAGAAGCTTCCGTCGAACTGCCGCGAGGTGTACTACCCGGGCATGCACTCGGACGTGGGCGGCGGTTACGAGCGCAACTACCAGGAAGGGCGAACCAACGAACTGGCCAACATTCCGCTGAACAATCTCTACATCGAAGCGTGGAAGGCAGGCGTGCCGTTCCGCCCGCCGAAGGACGTGATGGACGATGCCGGCGGGTTGTTCACGATTTCCAGGGAGCTGGAAGCGGCTTGGAACGTGTACATGGGCCAGGGCAACGAACGACGCGCGGGCGTGGCGCTGAACAGTGGCCGGCTCGAGCCGCAGGTCATCTGGCACATGAACCGCTATTACCAGTGGCGTGCCAGCCGCAGCCGGCGTCTGCACGACGGTCGGCTGAAGCCGCCTGGCGGCGTGAATTCCTACATGGCCATTACCGACAAGGAATGGAACGCGGATGCCCTGAGCATTCGGGAAGATGCGGGGGGCTTCGTGAGGAGCTACGTTTCGGAGCAGCACAAGGCTATCGATGCGGCCACGCGGGTCAAGGACAACTGGCTGGGTGGCATCGATGCGACCGCGCGCGCGACGTTCGACCAGTTCTTCGATCACTACGTGCACGATTCGATTGCCGGTTTCAAGAAGCAGATGGAAGACGGTCACGTCGGCTTTGCCGAATCGAGCCGCTGGTCGGTCAACCGGCAGTATTTCATGGGCAAGCGCGGCAAGAAGTACCTGTACTGGCGCTATGAAGGCGACAGGGCGGAACACGCTTCCACGCAAGTGGCCAAGGCCGATCCGGCCAAGCAGCAGGACCCGATGGCGGCCAACGAGCCTCAGCTTGCCAGCAACCAGCCGGCGAAGACCGGCGGCGATGCGACGTCGACCGCCTGACGCCGTACGCGACACCGCTCGTGACAGCGAGCGGGCGACCTGACGTCGCGGCAGACCGGATCTGCCGCGACACTTCCCTCCTTCCTTCCTTCCTTCCTTACCGCAACTGCACGGCCGCGAGAAACAGCACCATGCTGCCGATCGCGCCATCCAGCACGCGCCACGCCACCGCCTTGCGGAACCACGGCGCCAGCAGTCGCGCACCGTAGCCGAGCCCGAGGAACCACACGACGCTGACCGACATCGCGCCGATCGCGAACGCGAGCCGCGCGCCTTCCGGCTCGCGTGCGCCGGCCGTGCCGATCAGCAGGAACGTGTCGAGATACACGTGCGGGTTGAGCCACGTGAACGCGAGCGTCATCAGCACGATCGCCAGGCCGCTCTGCGGCGGCGGCGCAACCGCGTCGCCGCGCACGTCGAGCGTTTCGTGGCCCGGCTTGAACGCGCGGCGCAGCGCGTTGATGCCGAACCACGCGAGATATGCGAGGCCGACGTACAGCACCGCGTGGACGAAGGTCGGAAAGCGTTCGACGAGCACCGACGCGCCGCCGACGCCTGCGCCGATCAGGATCATGTCGGACAGCGCGCACAGCAGCACGATCTTGCCGACGTGCGAGCGCATGATGCCCTGCCGCAATACGAATGCGTTCTGCGCGCCGATGGTGACGATGAGCGATCCGCAGAGTGCGGCGCCGTGGGAAAAAGCGAGCCAGTTCATGGTGGGTGACAGCAGTGGAAGCAGTAGACGGATGAATCGGGTAGCGCTAGTCTGCGATCAGCATGAAAATAAGAGAAGCTAATTCACCTAATGCAGATTAAGGAAATCTAATGCTCGACTACGCGTTGCTCGATGCCCTCGCGGCCGTGATCCGGCACGGCTCGTTCGAGCGGGCGGCCAAGGAGCTGAATGTCACGCCGTCGGCCGTGTCGCAGCGCGTGAAACTGCTGGAGGAGCGGGTCGGCAGCGTGCTCGTCAAACGCGGGCAGCCGTGCGTCGCGACGACGTCGGGCGCGCTGCTGTGTCGGCACACCGAGCGCGTGCAACTGCTCGAGGCCGAGCTGGGCGGCCGGATGCCGGCGTTGCCGGGCCAGATCGCGAGCGCGTGGCCGACGTTGCGCGTGGCCGTCAACGACGACAGCGTCGCGACGTGGTTCATCGATGCGGTCGGGCCGTTCTGCACGGAGCGCGAAACGTTGCTCGACCTCGTGATCGACGACCAGGATTACACCGCTTCGCGCATTCGCGACGGCAGCGTGCAGGGGGCCGTAACCGCGCAGGCGGAGCCGATCCAGGGGTGCCGGTCGGAGCGGCTCGGGCGCATCCGCTATCGCGCGGTGTGCTCGCCGGCGTTTCACGAACGCTACTTCGGCGCGGGCATCACGCGCGATGCGCTGCGCCGCGCGCCGTGCGTGATGTTCAATCCGAAGGACGGGCTGCAGGCGCGTTTCATCCGGCGCGTGACGCGCGCGGATCTCGATCCGCCGCAGCACTGGATACCGCACGTCGCGGGCTACCTGCGTGCGTGCGAAACGGGATTGGGATGGGGAATGTGTCCGGACCGGATGGTCGACCGCCAACTGGCGGCGGGCGAACTGGTCGACATGTCGCGCGGGCGAACGATCGACATCGACCTTTACTGGCAGAGCTGGCGTTTGTCGATCGGCTGGCTCGACGATTTCAGCGCGGCGCTGAAGGCGCGCGCCGCGCTGTTTCTCGATTGATCGATCGCGTGACGCACACGGCGCGCGAGATGCGCGTGCCGCGTGCTGCATCACATCAGAGGTGATGCAGGCCGTCGAAATCGACGATCTGGACGTGGCGGCCCTGCATTTCGATCAGGCCGCGCTTCTGGAATTTCGACAGCGTGCGGCTGACCGTTTCGAGCGTCATGCCGAGGTAGCTGCCGATGTCTTCGCGCGTCATCCGCAGGTTGAATTCCGACGGCGAGTAACCGCGCTTCAGGTAGCGCGACGATACGTCGAGCAGGAACGCGGCGACACGTTCTTCGGCATTGAGCGAACCGAGCAGCATCGTTTGCGACGTTTCGCGCACGATCTGTTCGCTCATCAGCTTGTGCATGCGCAACTGCATCGAACCGGCTTCCGAGCACAGCGTCTTGAGCGCGCTGTACGGAATCACGCAGACCGAGCTGTCTTCCAGCGCGACCGCGGTGCGCGGATGCGTGTCGTCGCAGATGCCGTCGAGGCCGAGCGCTTCGCCGGCGAGATGCAGGCCGGTGACCTGCTCGCGGCCGTCATGGCGCGTCGCGACGGTTTTCAGCGAACCGGAGCGCACCGCGTACAGGTTGTCGAATGCGTCGCCTTCGCGGAACAGCGCTTCGCCGCGCTTGACCGGGCGCGCCGCGCAGATGACCGACTCGAGGCGACTGAGCGCTTCGGGCGCCAGGCCCTGCGGCATGCACAGGTGCCGCATTGCGCACGACGAGCAGTGTGCAGCCTGGCGAGGAGCCCAGCTACCGGCATGAGGCGTGGCGGCGGGACGTGTAGCGACGGGCGTCAGCATGATCGTTTACTCCGGCGTTGAATCGACGGAATCATTGTCCCACCGCAACTTGCCGCTGTCGGGTGACAAAACGTCGCGACCGCCCGCGCATGCCGAACGCCGCTTACGCGGCCGGTTCGTCGACGTTGGCGGCCGCCGGAATCAGCAGCACGGGCAGCGTTGCGTGGCGCACGCATTGCTCGGCGATGCTGCCGAGCACGAGACGGCGGAACCCGCGGCGGCCGTGCGTGCCGAGCACGAGGAGATCGGCATCGAATGCTTTCGCGCCGTCGAGGATCAGCGACGATACGTCGTTGAGTGACGTCGCTTCGCTCAGCTTCGTCTCGCCCTTCACGCCCGCTGCCTGCATCAGCGCGGTGAAATCTTTTGCGAGTGCGTTGCCCTGCGCGACGAGCTGATCGCGCAGCACGGACGGATCGTAGCCGGGCACGTTGTAGTAGATCGCGGCGTTCTCGACGACATAGAACGGTTGCAGCTCGGCGCCGTGCGATTTCGCGAGTGCCAGTGCGGCATCGAACGCATGGCGGGACGTGTCGCTGCCGTCGACGGCAACCAGAATTCGCTTGTACATAGTGTCTCCGAGTGGCGGGTTGAAACGAAGTCGGCCGGATGGCCGATCGGGCTGGGCAATGCGCAATGCTGCGAGGCAGAGTAAACCAATGGCCGGGACTTTGCAGTGAGGTGCCGGTCGTGCCGCGCGGCGACGAGCGATGCACTTGACGCATGCTGCGCCGCGCGACGCGTGTCGTGCGGCGTGGTGGTCGCTGTCGTCTGCATCGGCGGCGGGAAGGCATGCGCGCGCATCGGTGTCGCGTGTGGCACGCGCACATGCATCACCGCGCACGCCGATCGCATCGATACGAGGCGACACGGCACGACGGGACACGGCACGACGCGACACGACACGACAGTCACGCGGATGCATCGCCCGCATCGTCATTCAATCGCAACCGCGCCGTTTCGACATGACCTCGATCAATGCATGCGCGTCAGTGCGATTCACGGCATGCATGGCGCCGCCGGTGCCGCTGCGCGAAATCAAGCGTTCCTGCATCGTGCGGTTGCCGATGCACGGTCGGCGCACGGTCGCGTACGCCGATCCCCGGCCATCGGCTGTCGGCCGATACCGGTTCGCAAACGAACGATCGATTCAAACGCCGCGCCGGCTATCTCGGCACGGCCGTCAGCTCGAATACGCGCTCCGGCCGCCGCTGGTGGCCGGGCCAGTACGCGCTGCCGTACATCCGGTGGACGGGGCCGAACAGCGCGTCGCTCATGGGCGGCGGCGCGTCGAAGCCCTTCTCGATCACCATGTAGCCGGCACGCAGCGCGAACGCCGGATGATTGCCGCCGGGGCGGCTGTCGAAACCCGCGAAGCCGTCGCCGGCTTCCGGCATCGCATTGACGAGCGACGCATTGCTGCGCGTGATTTCGTCGGGCGAGATCGGCCCGCCGCCGGCGAGGCGCGCTGCCTCGCGGTTCTTGCCGTCGGTGTCGACCGTGCTGTCGTGGGTGTCGTCGTTGTCGAGCTCGATGCTGCGGGGATGCGAACGATCGGTTTGACCGGATGATTCCATCGCGGCTCTCCTCGCGGCGAAGCGTTCCGGATCGAAGCAAATCCCGTTCCGGGCGTGACGGGAAAAGGCGCGCGGGCGATCGCCGCGGTCGCGCGACGCGCACTGATTTGTCGTGATTTATTTCAGCTAGAAGACGCGTTTTCTACAGAGTATGATTCTTTTCCTGCGAAGCGGCGACAGGGGATTCAGTCGCGCCGCCTCTGCCCGCGCCGGGGGGCCGCAGCACCCTTAAAGACGGGTAGTGAACAACAAAGCAAGGGACTAGAGGTGGCGGATTCATGCAAGCGACTACTGCCTTCACGCACCGCGGTTATCTGTTGA
The DNA here is from genome assembly GCF_017104665.1 of Burkholderia sp. Se-20378. Classification (NCBI taxonomy): domain Bacteria; kingdom Pseudomonadati; phylum Pseudomonadota; class Betaproteobacteria; order Burkholderiales; family Burkholderiaceae; genus Burkholderia; species Burkholderia sp. Se-20378. The sequence continues at coordinate 29,155 of NZ_JAAGPG010000037.1, forward strand.
ACTGCGCGCCCGCGCGCGCCAGTGACGGTTCGTTCAAACCCTACGTCGTGATCTCCCGATCGAGCGACGGGGAACTCGTTGCGAACCGGTTTTTTCCGATCGAGCTCCAGTTCAACGACGAAGGCGACGCAATCGCGCACGCGCGCGATTGGGCCGTGCGCTGGATCGACGCGAGCAGCATCACGATCTGACGCCGCCGCGCTTCGGCGCCATCGGCCGTCCGGCCGATTCCCGGTGTGCCGCTCCCGGACAAAAAACGCGGTAATCTTGCGGAACCCGTCACTTTATTAGCGGCCGTGCGACCGAGCGCGGCTGCCTGCATTGGCATATGTCGACATCACCCGCCCGTCAGTGGGGCCTTGAAGAAATCGTTGCCGGCTTGCGCGAGTCGCGCGAGGAACTCCATCGCACGCGCCATCCGCGCGGCATCCGTGAGCTGCCGTCGCGCGATGCAATCTGCAAGATTGTGACCGGCCTGCGCGCGTCGATGTTTCCGACGCACTACGGCGCACCGGATCTGACCGACGAAAGCGTCGACTTCTACGTCGGCCACACGCTCGAAAGCACGCTGCGCATTCTGTCCGAACAGATCCGCCGTGCGCTGCCGTTCCTGCCCGAGCATGCCGATACGCCGTTCGCCGAGCTCGACGAACGCGCGTTCGAAATCGCGCGCGATTTCGGCCGGGAGTTGCCGGCGGTCCGCGCGCTGCTCGTCAGCGATATCCAGGCCGCGTATGCGGGCGATCCGGCCGCGCAGCACATCACCGAGATCCTGCTGTGCTACCCCGGCGTGCTGGCGATGATGCATCACCGGCTCGCGCACGCGCTGCACCGGCTCGGTGTGCCGCTGCTCGCGCGATTCATCAATGAAATCGCCCATTCGGCCACCGGCATCGACATCCACCCAGGCGCGCAGATCGGCCCGAGCTTCTTCATCGACCACGGCACGGGCGTCGTGATCGGCGAGACGGCGATCATCGGCGAGCGCGTGCGCGTGTACCAGGCCGTCACGCTCGGCGCGAAGAGCTTCCCGGCCGATGGCGAAGGTGCGCTGGTCAAGGGCAATGCGCGGCACCCGATCGTCGAGGACGACGTGGTGATCTACGCGGGCGCGACGATTCTCGGTCGCGTGACGATCGGGCGCGGCTCGGTGATCGGCGGCAACGTGTGGCTCACGCACAGCGTGCCGCCCGGCACGAGCGTCGCGCAGGGCAAGGTGCGCGAAGGCGGGAGCGCCGACAAGCCGTAACGCGGCGCGCGGCCGACGGCTGCCGGCCGCCGTCGCGCGCGTCGGTCAGTGCTTGCCGTCGGGCGCGCGGTGTTTGTACAGCACGTCCTGGTCGACGCGGATCAGGTTCTGCCCCGCATCGACGACGAAATCCACGCCGTTGTACGCGTTGCCCGTCAGCATCAGGATCGCGCTTGCGACGTCGTCGGGGCCCGCGATGCGCGCGAGCGGCGTCGATGCGCGGCTCGCGTGTTCGAAGTCGGCCTGCGTCTGGTCGTCGCTCGGCAGCATCAGCCCGGGGAACACCGCGTTCACGCGCAGCACCGGCGCGGACGACAGCGCGAGCATCTGCGTGAGGTTGCCGAGCGCGGCCTTCGCGACCGTATAGCTGAAATGGTCGCGGTGAAAGTTTTCCTTGATCTTCTGGTCGACCACATTCACGACCACACCCTGCGTACCGGCCGCGCGGGCCCGTTCGTAGAACGCGCGCGTGAGCAGGATCGGCGCGCGGCAGTTGACGGCCCACGCCTGGTCGAACGCCGCGAGATCGAAGCTCGGGAAATGGTCCTGCCAGAATACCGACGCATTGTTGACGAGCACGTCGAGGCGTCCGAAGCGCGCATAGACCTGGTCGATCAGCGCGGTGATCTGCGCGGCATCCGACAGGTCGGCCTGCAGCGCGACCGAATCGTGTCCACCTTCGGCGATCGCATGGGCTGTTGCCTGCGCCGCATCGGCCGAACGGTCGTAATGCACCGCGGTGCGATAGCCGTGCGCGGCGAAATACTCGGCGAACGCGCGCCCGGCCCGGCGCGCGGCGCCGGTCACGAGCACGACGGGCGCGTGCGCCGTTTGCTTCGTCTGCTCCATTACGTATTCGTCAGGTTGACTGAAGAAGGATTGGAGACGATCGACAGGAATTCGCGCCGCGTCGACGGATCGGTGCGGAACGTGCCGAGCATGCGCGACGTGACCATCTCGACGCCCGGCTTGTGCACGCCGCGCGTCGAGATGCACTGGTGCGCGGCTTCGAGGATCACGCCGACGCCCTTCGGCTGCAGCACGTCGAACAGCGTGTCGGCGATCTGCACGGTCATCTTTTCCTGGATCTGCAGGCGCTTCGCGAACGCGTCGACGAGGCGTGCAAGCTTCGAGATACCGACCACGCGATGATTCGGCAGATACGCGACGTGCGCGCGGCCGATGATCGGCACCATGTGGTGCTCGCAGTAGCTCTCGAAGCGGATGTCCTTCAGCACGATCATTTCGTCGTAGCCGTCGACTTCGCTGAACGTGCGCGCGAGGATGTCGCGCGGCTCCAGCGCGTAGCCGGCGAAGAACTGCTCATAGGCGCGCACGACGCGTGCGGGCGTGTCGATCAGGCCTTCGCGCGCGGGATCGTCGCCGGCCCAGCGCAACAGCACGCGAACTGCGTCTTCTGCTTCTTCACGGCTCGGGCGGGATGCGGCCGGCTCGGGCCGTGCGGACTTCTTTTTAGCCATCTATCTGCTCCATCGAATGCCGCCGCCGGGGCGGCGCGGAATCCGGGCATTGTTTCATGCTTTCGCGGGGCGCGTGCGAGGGCTGGCACTCACTTCGGCCATTCGTCCTGCTCGTCGTTGAACAGCGACGCGACCACGCCGCGCAGCCACGCGGTGCGCGGATCGTTGTGGTACTTGCGATGCCAGTGCTGCTTCAGGTCGAAGCGCGGCAGCGCGAGCGGCGGCTCGACGGGCACGATGAACGCATGCTCGGCCGCATACGCATAGCCGATCGCATGCGGCACCGTCGCGATCAGGTCGGTGCGGCTCAGGATGAACGGCAGGCTCATGAAGTGCGGCGTCTCGAGCACCGCGCGGCGCTGCATGCGCTGCTTCGCGAGATATTTCTCGAGCACCTCCTGGCTGCGGCCTTCGGCGCGCACCACCGCGTGCCCGCACCCGAGGAACTGCTCGACCGTGAACGGCGGCGTCTGTTCGAACGGATGGCCGCGCCGCATCAGGCACACGAACCGGTGCGTGAACAACCGCTGCTGGAAGAAGTTGTTGCCGTCGAGATCGGGGAAGTAGCCGACCGCGAGATCGATCGACCCGGCTTCGAGGCCGCGACCGACTTCGTCGTGTGCGAGCGAGACCGAGCGCAGGTTCGCGTGCGGCGCGCGCGTCGCGAACGCCTGCAGCAGCTTCGGCAGGAACACGATCTCGCCAACGTCCGACAGCGCGATCGAGAACGTATGCGTGCTCGCGGCCGGGTCGAAGTCGTGCGTCGCGACGAGCCCGCGCTCGATCTGCGCGAGCGCGTCGCGGGCGGCCGGCAGCAACGCGAGCGCGCGCGGCGTCGGTTCCATTCCGCGCGACGTGCGCACGAACAGCGGATCGCCGAAGTACTCGCGCAGGCGGCCGAGCGCCGTGCTCACGCGCGGCTGGCTGACGCCGAGCAGGTCGCCCGCGCGGCTCACGTTGCGCGTGTCGTCGAGCGCGACGAGGTAGGGAATGAGGTTCAGATCGAGCGCATCCATCGCCAGGTCAGTATCTTAAAAACGTATACAACATATCTCCTGAATCGCGTTGCCGCATAGTCGGGAAAGCGCTCAAATGTGTTCGACGATTCGAACCAATTAGCTTTGCATGGGACCGGAGTAAGTGCTGAAGCACTAACTCCGGTCGACCGCACAAGGCATGGGACCGGAGTAAGTGCTGAAGCACTAACTCCGGTCGACCGCACAAGGCATGGGACCGGAGTAAGCGCTGAAGCGCTAACTCCGGTCGACACAGGAGACAAACAATGCGCACCCAAGTCGCCATCATCGGCGCCGGTCCGTCCGGCCTTTTGCTTTCCCATCTGCTGCGCCTGCAAGGCGTCGATTCCATCCTCGTCGAAGCGCGTTCGCGCGAATACTGCGAGAACCGCATCCGCGCCGGCGTGCTGGAGCAGGGCACGGTCGACACGCTGAACGAAGCCGGCCTCGGCGACCGGATGCGCCGCGAAGGGCTCGAACACCACGGCATCGAGCTGCTGTTCTCGGGCCAGCGCCATCGCATCGACCTGTCCGCGCTCACCGGCGGGCGCGCGATCACCGTCTACAGCCAGCACGAAGTGGTGCGCGACCTGATCGCGGCCGGCGTCGAGCATGGCCACGCGATGCACTTCGAGGTGAGCGACGTCGCGTTGCACGACGTCGAAGGCGAGCACCCGTTCGTCACGTTCAAGCACGCCGACGGCCGCGAAGACCGCATCGACTGCGACTACATCGCCGGTTGCGACGGCTTCCACGGCATCGCGCGCCAGACGATTCCGGCCGAGCGGCTGAACACGTTCGAGCGCGTCTATCCGTTCGCGTGGCTCGGCATCCTCGCCGACGCGGCGCCGTCGCTCGACGAGCTCGTCTACGCGCATCACGACAACGGTTTCGCGCTGTTCTCGATGCGCTCGCCGACGGTCACGCGCCTGTACCTGCAGTGCAAGCCCGACGAAGACCTCACCGAATGGTCCGACACGCGGATCTGGGACGAATTGCACACGCGCTTCTCGAACGACACGGGCTGGACGCCGACCGAGGGCCGGATCACGCAGAAAAGCGTGACGCCGATGCGCAGCTTCGTGTCCGAGACGATGCAGCACGGGCGCCTGTTCCTCGCCGGCGACGCCGCGCACATCGTGCCGCCGACCGGCGCGAAGGGGATGAACCTCGCGGTGGCCGACGTCCGCGCGCTGTCCCGCGCGCTCGGTGCGCGCTACCGCAACGGCGACGCGACGCTGCTCGACACGTATTCGGCGACCTGCCTCGAGCGCGTGTGGCGCGCCGAGCACTTCTCGTACTTCATGACGAACATGCTGCATTCGTCGCCGGAAGACTCGCCGTTCGTCAATCGCCTGAAGTTCGCGGAACTGAAATACGTGACGCGCTCGCGGGCCGCCGCGCAGGCACTCGCCGAAAACTACGTCGGGCTGCCGTTCGACGATGTGACGGCCCCCGAGGCAACCCGCCTTGACAACGCGCTGTGCGCGACTCTATGATCGGCCCATCGTTCGCTAATCGAATCTAGGTTCGAATAGCGAACAAAGCCGGGATCGGTATCGGCCCCGGCGCGGCACGCGGCACGCGCGTGTCCCCTCGACAGGCCGCGCATCGAGCCGCGGGTTCGTATCAGGAAGAGACATGGTCAACAAGATTTTCGAATCGCTTCAGTCGGCGGTGGCCGACATCCACGACGGCGCGACAATCATGATCGGCGGCTTCGGCACGGCAGGCATGCCGTCCGAGCTGATCGACGCGCTGATCGAACAGGGCGCGCGCGACCTGACGATCGTCAACAACAACGCGGGCAACGGCGAGACGGGCCTCGCGGCGCTGCTGAAGGCGAAGCAGGTGCGCAAGATCATCTGCTCGTTCCCGCGCCAGAGCGATTCGCAGATATTCGACGGGCTGTACCGCGCCGGCGAGATCGAGCTGGAGCTCGTGCCGCAGGGCAATCTCGCGGAGCGCATCCGCGCGGCGGGCGCCGGCATCGGCGGCTTCTTCACGCCGACCGGCTACGGCACCAAGCTCGCGGAAGGCAAGGAAACGCGCGTGATCGACGGCAAGCCGTATGTGTTCGAGACGCCGATCCATGCCGATTTCGCGCTCGTGAAGGCGTACAAGGGCGATCGCTGGGGCAATCTCGTGTATCGCAAGACCGCGCGCAACTTCGGGCCGATCATGGCCAGCGCCGCGAAGGTCGCGATCGTGCAGGTGTCGGAAGTCGTGCCGCTCGGCGCGCTGAACCCGGAACACATCGTGACGCCGGGCATTTTCGTTCAGCGCATCGTCGAAGTGCCGCAGGCCGCGCATGCGGCCGAGCTGGCCGCCGAACACGCATCGCAAGCCGCCTGAACTTTGTATGGGACCGGAGTAAGCGCTGAAGCGCCAACTCCGGTCGCCAGGAGACCCGACATGAAACGACTGACCCGCGATGAAATGGCCAAGCGCGTCGCCCAGGACATCCCCGAAGGCGCGTATGTGAACCTCGGTATCGGCGTGCCGACGCTGGTGGCGAACCACCTCGACCCGAGCAAGGAAATCTTCCTGCACAGCGAGAACGGGCTGCTCGGCATGGGCCCCGCGCCCGCGCCCGGCGAGGAAGACGACGAACTGATCAACGCCGGCAAGCAGCACGTGACGCTGCTCACCGGCGGCGCGTATTTCCACCATTCGGATTCGTTCGCGATGATGCGCGGCGGCCACCTCGACTACTGCGTGCTCGGCGCGTTCCAGGTATCCGCGACCGGCGACCTCGCGAACTGGCATACGGGTGCGCCCGATGCGATTCCGGCGGTCGGCGGTGCGATGGATCTCGCGATCGGCGCGAAGCAGGTGTTCGTGATGATGGAGCACCTGACGAAGCAGGGCGAAAGCAAGATCGTCGCGCAGTGCTCGTATCCGGTCACCGGCGTGCAGTGCGTGAGCCGCATCTATACGGATCTCGCCGTGCTCGACGTGACGGCCGACGGCCTCGCAGTGAGCGAGATCTTCACCGACCTGTCGTTCGACGAACTGCAGAAGCTGACCGGCGTGCCGCTGATCGACGCGACGCAAAAGGCCGCTGCCTGAACCGCGAGCGTGCCGGCGCGTGCGCTTGCGCGCATGCCGGCACGCTTGGGTGGACAATAGGCGCACGCCGTTTCCCCAATCTGATGCCATGCTCGAAGACAGCGCCCGCCTGACCTCCCTCATCTGCGGCACCGAGCCGCTCAACCGGATCTGGTCGCCCCGCGCGACGATCCAGCGGATGCTCGACGTCGAGGCCGCGCTCGCGCGTGCGCTCGCCGCGCAGCAGGTGATTCCCGCCGCCGCGGTTGCGCCGATCGAACGCGCGTGCGACGCCGGCCGGCTCGACGCCG
>NZ_JAAGPG010000384.1:0-8411 GCF_017104665.1 Burkholderia sp. Se-20378
GCCGTGTCCGGCCCCGTGGCCCTTGGCCTCGGCTCTGCCCGTGCCCTTGCCCTCGCCCTTGCCCTTGCCCTTGCCCTTGCCCTTGCCCTCGCCGCTGCCCTTGCCTCTGCCCTTGCCTCTGCCGTTGCCGCTGCCCTTGCCTCTGCCCTTGCCTCTGCCCTTGCCTCTGCCCTTGCCTCTGCCTCTCTCTGCCCTCGCCCGCAGCAGCCTCGCCCACCGATCGCGAATATCGTCCGACGATACCTGCCGCGTTGCGCTACCATCGCAGCACCCGTCGAGCCATGCGTGCCGGCCGCGGGCGGCGCCTCCGAGAGCGGGCGCCACCGACCCACAACGACAACAGACGGGCCCGGCCCGACCGCACACGATGCTTGCCAATCTCGTCACGCGCCTGCGCGACCGTTTCGGCAAACCGCCGACCCCGCAGGCGTTCGCCGAACGCCTGATCGCCACGCTGCACGCATCGGGCGACACGCGCACCTGGCGCCACGAGGACGAGAAGGGCTGTCTCGTCCAGTCGGATGTCCCGTCGAACATCATCAACCTGCACAACCTGTTCCGCGACTACGCGGCCGCGAAGCCGTCCGAGCGCGACACCGTGCTGAAGCGCCAGGCGAACGCGATGTTGCAGCACGAGATCCCGGCGGATTTCGCCGCCGCGCGCGCCAGGCTGCGCCCCGTGATCCGCAGCGCGACCGAGCGCTGCGTGACGGCGCTGCAAACGGCCGGGCAGTTCGGCATTACGGAGCTGGCGTTCCGGCCGCTGTGCGAGAACCTCGAGATCGGCATCGCATACGACGGCGAGTTCAACATCGCGCGCCTGCCGACCTCCACGCTCGACCAATGGGGCGTCTCGTTCGACGAAGCCTGCGACATCGCGATCGACAACCTGCGGGCCGAATCGTCGACGCCGTGGGCCGCGCTGCCGAACGGGGTATTCGTGTCGCAATTCGACGACTCCTACGACGCGGCGCGGCTGCTGCTGACCGACCTGCTCCACCGGCAGCCGATCGCCGGCGCGCCGGTCGTGATGGCGCCGAACCGCGCGGTGCTGCTGCTCACCGGCGACCGCAATCCGGCCGGGCTCGCCGCCATGGTCGACCTCGCCGAACAGGCGCAGGCGCAGCCGCGCGCGCTGCCGCCGCTGATGCTGCGCTGGGACGGCGCCGCCTGGCAGCGCTTCGTGCCGGCAGGGCTCGAAGCGAAGCTGCATGCGCTGCGCATCGGCGAGCTCGCGGGCGACTACCAGGATCAGCGGATGCTGCTCAACGACGTGCATGAGCGCGACGGCACCGACATCTTCGTGGCGACCTACTCGGTGTACAAGCGCCAGGACGGCAGCCTGTTCAGCGTCGGCGTGTGGAGCGACGGCGTGCCGTCCCTGCTGCCCGAGACGGATATCGTCGCGCTCCATCGCGAGTCGACCGGACAGTCGGCCTACGTGCCGATGGCCGAGCTGCTGCGCACCTGCGGCGACCTGATGACGGCCACCGGGCATCACCCGGTGCGCTATGAAGTGAAGGAGTTTCCGGACGACTCGCAGTTCGCGGCGCTGCTGGCGCGGTTCAGCGAAGCCTGATGCCGATGCGCGTTCGCGCGGGGCGCGCCGGCAGCCGGCCACGGGAATGGCCGGCCGCCGGGCGATGCAGATCGGGAATGGAAGCGGTCAGATGCCCGCTTTCGGTGCATTCAGGATCAGGCGAAGGCCGAGCAGCGTGATCGCGCCAGCGGCGACGCGGTCGACCCACTTCTTCGCGCGCAGGTAGAGCTCGCGCGGCCGGCGCGTGGAAAAGCACAGCGCGACGATCGTGTACCAGCCGAATTCGACGCCGAACACGAGTGGCGGCAGCGCCAGATAGCACCACAGCGGCGGATGCTGCGGGAGCAGCGCCGCGAAGATGCTGCCGTACCAGATCGCCGTCTTCGGGTTGCTGAGCTGGGTCGTGAGGCCCGTCCAGAACGACTTGCGCGCGCTGCCGCCGGCCATCGCCTGCGGATCGTCCATCGCGATCGGCCGGTCGGCGCCGCGCCAGATCTTCGACGCCATGTAGATCAGGTACGCGCCGCCCGCCAGCTTGAGGCCCACGTACAGCCATTCGACGGCCTGCAGCAGCGTATAGAGCCCGGCCAGCGCGACGCCGCCGAACACGATGCCGCCGATGCCCATGCCGAGCGCGGTGGCGAGCCCGTCGCGGCGCGACAGACCGATCGAATTGCGGGCAACCAGCACGAAGCTCGGGCCCGGAATCATCGCGCCGAGAAACAGCGCAGCCAGGATGGCGAGTACGGCAGCCGATGCAGTCATCGAAGTCTCCTTGGTGAGCGACGCCGAATCGCCGACGCCTGCGTGTCGTTTCCGACGGTCGAAGCGACGATTCTGGCACGCTTCACGCATGGCCGAAAGCCGCCTCTCACTGCTATGCTGGCCCTCTTTTCCGTCATTCGCGCCGCCACCCATGATCGAGATCCGCGCCGCCCACTATCCCGACGACGCCCGCGTCGTCGAGGCGATCTTCCGCGAGTACATCGCGAGCCCGACCGTCAGCCTGGAATTCCAGGACTACGAGCCCGAGATCGCCGCGCTGCCCGGCAAGTACGCGGCGCCGCGCGGGCTGCTGCTGCTCGCCTGGCACGGCGAGCGCGTGGTGGGCTGCGCGGCGTTTCGCGAGATCGACGACACGACGTGCGAGATGAAGCGCGTCTACGTGCGCCCCGAAGCGCGCGGGCTGAACGTCGGCCGCCAGCTCGTCGAACGGCTGCTGCACGACGCGAAAGCGGCCGGCTACGCGCGCATGTGCCTCGACGTGCTGCCCGAGTTCGTCGCGGCCCGGAAACTGTATGCATCGCTCGGCTTCACGCCTGCGCCGCCGGTCGCGTTCAATCCGGTGCCGGGCACCGAGTTTCTCGGGCGGGACCTGTAACCGCCACGCCATCGGCACCTCTTTCTTCCTTTCGACCGGACACCCCGTCATGCGCGTTTCCCGCCTGCCCTTCGTGCTCCTCCCGCTGCTCGCCGCGTTTTCGTTCAACGCCCGCGCCGGCGACCTGCCGAAATCGATCGCCGCGCAGTTGCCGCCCGGCTACCAGCCGCTGCTCGCGCATGCCGGGCCGGAGCTCGACAACGGGCGTCACAGCTTTCTCGTCGTCGTGCATCGGGCGGTCGATACGCGCGAGCAGCCGTCGCCGCGTCCGCTGCTGATCTTCGAGGAGCAACCGGATCACGCGTTCCGGCTCGTCGCGCGCAACGACCAGGTCGTGCTGCGCGCGAACGAAGGCGGCCAGTGCGACCCGTTCGATCCCGAAGACGCCGCCGACAACGGCTTCGCGATCAAAGGCCGCTATTTCACCGTGCAGAACTTCGTCGCGTGCGGGCAGCACTGGAGCGACTACGTGACGTTCCGCTACGACCCGCACACGCACGGGTGGCTGTTTTCGAGCCGCATCGTCACCCAATCGTTTCCGCTCGACGACCAGCCCGACCACGTCACCGTCACGCGCGCCGACGCGCACCGGCCGGTGTCGTTCGGTCAGTGGCAACGCAAGGACTGACGCGGCCGGGGCAACACGCTGCGGCCGGTTGCATCGCACGCCGGCCGGCGCGGGCACGGCCGGACGCAGTCACATCCCGCTTCTCCCGCACTCGCGAGCACACGCCAACAGGGCTACCATAAGCGCTCGCCGTCGCGCGACCGTGCGCCGGCCCCGCACGCGGCTCGTCCGCACGCGTTCCCTCGCTGCACCCGCACAGGAGGACGTCATGACGCAACACTTCGACGCGATCGTCATCGGCACCGGGCAGGCCGGGCCGCCACTCGCCGCGCGGCTGTCCGCCGCCGGCATGAAAGTCGCGATCATCGAGCGCGGCCGCTTCGGCGGCACCTGCGTGAACACCGGCTGCATCCCGACCAAGACACTGATTGCGAGCGCATACGCCGCGCACCTCGCGCGGCGGGGCAGCGAATATGGCGTGTCGGTCGGCGGCCCCGTCACCGTCGACATGAAAGCCGTGAAGGCACGCAAGGACCAGATCTCCGGCCGCTCGAACCAGGGCGTCGAGCAATGGGTGCGCGGCCTCGCGAACACGACCGTGTTTCAAGGCCACGCCCGCTTCGAGCGCGCCAACACGGTGCGCGTGGGCGACGCCCTGCTCGAAGCGGAACGCATCTTCATCAACGTCGGCGGGCGCGCGCAGGTGCCGGCCATGCCGGGCCTCGACACGGTGCCGTACCTGACCAACTCGACGATGATGGACGTCGACTTCCTGCCCGACCATCTCGTGATCGTCGGCGGCAGCTACGTCGGGCTCGAATTCGGCCAGATGTATCGCCGCTTCGGGTCGAAGGTCACGGTCGTCGAGAAAGGCTCGCGCCTGATCCGCCGCGAGGACGAGGACGTGTCGCAGGCGGTGCGCGAGATTCTCGAAAACGAAGGGATCGACGTGCAGCTCGATGCGACCTGCCTGAGCGCACGACGCGACGGCAACGGCATCGCGGTCGGGCTCGACTGCGCAGGCGGCGGCCGCGAGGTCGCGGGCTCGCACCTGCTGCTTGCGGTCGGACGCGTGCCGAATACCGACGATCTCGGGCTCGACCGCGCGGGCGTCGCAACCGATGCGCGCGGCTATATCGAGGTCGACGAGCAATTGCGCACGAACGTGCCCGGCATCTGGGCGCTCGGCGACTGCAACGGGCGCGGCGCGTTCACGCACACCGCGTACAACGACTACGAGATCGTCGCGGCCAACCTGCTCGACAACGATCCGCGCAAGGTGTCCGACCGCATCACGGCATACGCGATGTATATCGATCCGCCGCTCGGTCGCGTCGGCATGACGCTCACGGAAGCGAAACAGACAGGCCGGCGGTTGCTCGTCGGCACGCGCCCGATGACGCGCGTCGGCCGCGCGGTGGAAAAAGGCGAGAGCCAGGGTTTCATGAAGGTGATCGTCGACGCGGACAGCCACGCGATCCTCGGCGCATCGATCCTCGGCGTGACGGGCGACGAAGTCGTGCACGGGATGCTCGACGTGATGGCCGCCGGTGCACCGTACACGACGATCAGCCGCGCGATGCACATCCATCCGACCGTGTCGGAGCTCGTGCCGACGCTGCTGCAGGACCTGCATCCGGTCGAGTGACGGGTAACCACGCGCGGGGGTCGCATCGGTGGCGAGCGGTATGCGAAGATGGCCGCTCGCCACGACACCCGGGAACGCCATGGACCGCCTGCAAGCGATGCAGATCTACGTACAGATCGTCGAACGCGGCAACTTCACGCAGGCCGCCGACGCGCTGCAACTGCATCGGCCGGCCGTGACGAAAGCCGTGCAGCAGCTCGAACAGGAACTCGGCGTGCGGCTGCTGAACCGCAGCACGCGGCGCGTCAGCGTGACTGCCGAAGGCGAGGCGTTCCATGCACGCTGCGTGCAATTGCTCGGCAGCATCGACGACGCGTTCGCGTCATTCCCGAAGCAGCGGGCGATACCGAAAGGCCGCTTGCGGATCGACATCGCGCTCGCGCTGGCGAAGACGGTCGTGATTCCGGCATTGCCCGATTTCCAGCAGCGCTATCCGCAGATCGAGCTCGTGCTCGGCGCGAGCGACCAGCCGGCCGACCTGATCGGCGAAGGCATCGACTGCGTCGTGCGGGTCGGCAAGCTGAAGGATTCGAGCATGGTCGCGCGCACCGTCGGCGCGGTGCCGATGGTCACGTGCGCGTCGCCCGCCTATGTTTCGCGCCACGGTTTGCCGCGCACGCTCGACGACCTTCGTGCCCATCGCGCCGTCAACTTCTTTACCGGCAGCAATCGCAAGGTGCTCGAATGGACGTTCCGCCCGCACGGCGAAACCGTCTCCGTGAAGCTCGCGAGCAGCCTGCTCACGGACAACTCGGAAGCGCTGCTGTCCTGCGGGCTGGCCGGCCTCGGCATCGTGCATGCGTTGCGGCCCGCGCTGCAGCCGAGCATCGACTCGGGCCAGCTGATCGAACTGCTGCCCGGCGTGCCGGCGGAGCCGAAGCCGGTGTCGGTGCTGTACCCGAACCGCGCGCATCTGTCCGACAAGGTGCGCGCGTTCATCGACTGGCTGACCGAGCTGTTTGCGCGGCGTTATCCGGCGTAGAACAGGTGTGCGCCGATTGTTATTCTTCGAATAACAATCAATGATCGGGTCGCGCGTTTATCCGGCGCGGGTACCCGCCTACAGTGCTCCTTCATCGACACCCGTTCATTGAAGGAGCTCTCCATGTCCCGTATCGTTCGTTTCCACCGCGTCGGCGGCCCCGACGTCCTGCAGATCGACACCGTCGACGTGCCCGCGCCGGGCCCCGATGAAATCCAGCTGCGCGTGAAGGCAATCGGCCTCAATCGCGCGGAAATCATGTACCGCAGCGGCGAATACACGTTCATGCCGCGCTTCCCCGCGTCGCTCGGCTACGAGGCATCGGGCATCGTCGCGGCGGTCGGCCGCAACGTGACGGCGTTCGTCGAAGGCGATGCGGTGAGCGTCGTGCCGGCGTTCTCGTTCGCCGACTACGGGATGTACGGCGAGGTCGTCAACGTGCCCGTGCATGCGGTGGTCAGGCATCCGGCAAGCCTGTCGTTCGAGGACGCCGCCGCGACGTGGATGATGTTCGTCACGGCCTGGGGCGCGTTGATCGAACTCGGCGGCCTGCAGCGCGGCGACGCGGTGCTGATCGGCGCCGCGTCGAGCAGCGTCGGGCAAGCGGCGATCCAGATCGCGAACCACGTCGGCGCGGTGCCGATCGCACTGACGCGCGGCGAATCGAAACGCCAGGCGCTGCTCGAAGCAGGTGCGACGCACGTGATCGTCGGCAGCCCTGCCGACCTGCCGCAGCAAGTGGCGGACCTCACCGGCGGCGCCGGCGCGCGCCTCGTGTTCGATCCGGTCGGCGGCCCGGACGCGGCGAACCTGCTGCGCGCGCTGGCCACGAACGGCACGTACTTCCAGTACGGCGCGCTCGACACGCGCGACATCCCGGTGCCCGTGATGGACCTGCTCGCGCGCCACCTGACGCTGCGCGGCTACGAGCTGTTCGAGATCACCGGCGACGCGCAGCGGCTCGAGCGCGCGAAGCGCTTCATCATCGACGGGCTCGCAGCCGGTGCGCTGAAACCGCTGATCGATCGCACGTTCGCGTTCGACGACATCGCCGACGCGCATCGCTACATGGAAGCCGGCGCGCAGGTCGGGAAGATCGTCGTCACGGTCTGAACGTTGCAAGGCGGGCATGCCGTTCGCCAACGACGGCACGCCCACCGCCCGCCGCGCGCTCAGCTTTCGAAATACCGAGGCCGGTCGATATCGGCCAGCAGCCCCGGCTGCGTCGGCGCCCAGTCGAGCGATGCACGCGTGCGCTCGCTCGTGGCCGGCGCATCCATCCCCGCGAACATCGCGAACCAGCCGAAGTGTTCGCCGGCCTCGTCTGCCGTTTTAGCGACGACCGGCACGTTCAGCCGCCGCCCGATCACTTCCGCGATGTCCCGGAACCGCACGCCCGTATCGTCGACCGCGTGATAGCGCGCGCCGGCCGCGCCGCGTTCGATCGCGAGCCGATAGACGCGCGCCGCATCGAGCCGGTGCACGCCCGGCCAGCGGTTGCCGCCGTCGCCGAGATAGGCCGATGCCCCCTTCTCCCGCGCGAACGCAATCAGGCGCGGCACGAACCCGTGATCGCCGTCGCCGTGCACGGACGGCGGCAGGCGCGCGACCGACACATTCACGCCGCGCGCTTCCAGCGCGACCGCGGTTGCTTCGGACGCACGCGGGTAAGTCGACGACACCGGCACGTGCGGATCGTCTTCCGTCGCCGCGCGACCGGGTGCGACGAGCGCGAGGCCCGACGTGACGACCAGCGGCCGCGCCGAACCCGCGAGCACCGCACCGATCGTCTCGATCGCATGACGGTCGAGCTCGCAGTTCTGCGCGAAGCGCGAGAAGTCGTGATTGAATCCCGTATGGATCACCGCATCGGCGGCTTCGGCGCCGCGCGTGAGGCTGTCGAGATCCTCCAGCGACCCGCGATGGACGTCGGCGCCCGCCGCCGCGACCGACGCCGCGGCCGCATCGGACCGCGCGAGACCGAGCACCGAGTGCCCGGCGGCAATGAGTTCGGCCACGACGGCAGAGCCGACGAACCCTGACGCTCCAGTAACAAAGACACGCATGTTCAACACCTCCGGATGGCATGGAGGCTTACTATCTGTCGACGGCCGCTCGCGGTGAAGTCGTGACGGTTTACCGGTAAACGAACTAACAGGATATGGCTGACGCCCCCGACAACCTGCTCGGCGCGTACCTGCGGGACCGCCGCGAGAAACTCGACCCGGCCGCGCTCGGGCTGCCGGCCACGCGCCGCCGCACGCCGGGCCTGCGGCGCGAGGAAGTCGCTCA
>NZ_JAAGPG010000385.1:0-237 GCF_017104665.1 Burkholderia sp. Se-20378
TGAGTGTGTGAGAGCCGGTTCATGTGAGTGTGCGTAGTGAGGTGATGCGTGAGTCAGAATGACCACGCAGGGTAGGGGTGAGTCATGGCGTAGACGAAAGTCGTGGCATGGAAGGGAACTGGAGTGAGGATGTGCAGGCTTGGAGCTCGTGTGTGACTCTCATGGAGGGTAGTGATGTAATGTTGGCTGGTGCATCTGGAGAGTGTAGTGATTATGGTTGCTTTGTTTTTTTTTTTT
>NZ_JAAGPG010000386.1:0-8100 GCF_017104665.1 Burkholderia sp. Se-20378
TCCGAGATCTTGAAGCGCTGGCCGCCCGCGTTCAGGCCGACGGCCGGATACTGCGCCGACGCGACCGATGCGAGCGTCGCCTTCGCCTGGTCGTAGCGCGCGGCGACGGCCTTCAGGTTCTGGTTGTTGCGCAGCGCTTCGGCTTCCAGCGCATTCAGCTGCGGATCGCCGAACGCGGTCCACCATGCCGGGTCGAGCGGCGCGCGGGCCGGCGCGGCGGGATGCCAGTATGAATCCGCCGGATCGAGCCGCCATGCGGCCGGCGTGTCGACGTCGGGCCGCTTGTAATCGGGGCCGACGGTGCAGCCGGCGAGGGCAGCCGCGAGCGCAACGGCGGTGGCGGAGACGGCGGCAGGCCGCCGGCGGAGGCGCATCGCGATCACGACTTCGCCTCCGCGGCGCCGGAGGCCGGCTTCGCGGCCGGCGCCGAGACGATCACCTGGTCGCCGTTCGTGAGCGCGTCGCTCGGGTTCGTCACGAGACGGTCGTTCGGCGTGAGCGGGCCGTCGACTTCGAGCGTCTGCCCGATCGTGCGCACGACCGTCACCGATTTCAGGCGCACCTGGCCGTTCGCGTCGACGGTCGCGACCGTCGGGCCTTCGGCGCGGAACAGCAGCGTATTGGCCGGCACCTGCAGGCGGCCGACCGGCGTCATCGGCAAGGTAGCCTGCACGTACGCGCCGGGCAGCAGCCGGCCGTCCGGGTTCGGCAGCGTGATCTCGATCTGCAACGAGCGCGTCGCGACGTCGATCGCCTCGGACGTGCGCGTGATCGTCCCGTCGAAGGTCCGGCCCGGCAGCTCGGCCTGCGCGACGCTCACGTGCTGGCCAACCTTCACCTGCTGCGCGTACGCCTGCGGCACCTGCACGTAAAGGCGCAGCTGGTCGGCCTGCACGACCGTGAACAGCGAGCGGCCGGCGTTGCCGGAGCTGACGAGATCGCCCACGTCGACGTTGCGCTGCGTGACGATCCCGTCGATCGGCGCGACGATCCGCTGGAAGCCTTTCAGCTCGGTGAGGCGGCGCATGTTCGCATCGGCCGCGGCGAGGTTCGCTGTGCCCTGGTTGAACGCGCCTTGCCGGTCGTCGAGCTCCTGCTGCGACACGGCATCGCGCTGGCGCAGCTGCTGCGCGCGGTCGAACGACGTCTTCGCGAGCGCGAGGGCGGCCTGCGCCTGCTGGCGCTGCGCGGTGGCCTGCGCGAGTTCCTGGTTCAGCTCGGGCGTGTCGAGCTCGGCGAGCAGTTGCCCCTGCTTCACGTGCGCGCCGATATCGGCTTGCCAGCGCAGCACGTAGCCGCTCGCGCGGGCGTAGATCGGCGCCTCGACGAAGCCGCGCAGCGTGCCGGGCAGCGTCAGCTTGCCGCCGGTGGCCGCATCGACCGGATGCACGACGGTCACGTACTGGCGCGTGTTCTGCTCGGCAACGGCGTCGAGCCGGTTGCGGTTCAGCACGTTGACGACGACCGTGCGCGCGGCGCCGGCGGCCAGCAGCACGCCGATCACGATCAGGACGATCTTCCCGCGTCGCGATACCGACGTGCGCGTCGGCAGGTGCATGCCGCGTTCGTCTACCTGGATGCCGACGGAGCTGTGATGTTTCTCTTCCATGAATTCAACCAAATCAACCGGGTAGTGGGACGAAAGTCAGTGGCCGGCCTGGCGCGCACGCCGGCGGGCCAGCCGCGCATGCACGCCGCCGAACACGAGCGGCACGAACAGCAAGGTCGACACGGTCGCGAACAGCAGCCCGCCGATCACCGCGCGGCCGAGCGGCGCGTTCTGCTCGGCGCCTTCGCCGAGACCGAGCGCCATCGGCACCATCCCGATGATCATCGCGAGCGCCGTCATCAGCACCGGCCGAATCCGCGTCGCGCCGGCTTCCAGCGCGGCCGTAAGTGGCGGCGCGCCGGCCTCGAGGCGCTGGCGCGCGAACGACACGACCAGGATGCTGTTCGCGGTCGCGACGCCCACCGTCATGATCGCGCCCGTCAGTGCCGGCACGCTCAGGTGCGTGCCGGTGATGAACAGCATCCAGACGATGCCGGCGAGCGCGGCCGGCATCGCACTGATGATGATCAGCGGGTCGAGCCACGACTGGAAATTGACGACGATCAGCAGGTAGACCAGCACGATCGCCATCGCGACGCCCGCGCCGAGGCCGATGTACGACGTGCGCATCGTTTCGATCTGGCCGCGCATCGTTAGCTCGGTGCCGCGCGGCAGCGTCGCGCGCGCATCGGACACGATGCGGTCGATCTCGCCGGCCACTGCGCCGAGGTCGCGGCCTTCGACGCTCACGTACACGTCGATCGCCGGGCGGATGTTGTAGTGCGTGATCACGGCCGGGTTCGCGGTGCTGCGCACCTGCACGAGGTTGCCGAGCAGTTGCAGCGGCATGCCCGTGCGGCCGCTTGCCGAGATCGGCGTGCCGAGCAGGTCGTCGACCGACGAGATGCTGTATTGCGGGGTCTGGATCTGCAGCGGGTACTGGACGCCGGTGCGCGGGTTGATCCAGAACGACGGCGTGGTCTGAGAACTGCCGGACAGCGAGATCAGCATGTTCTGCGCGACGTTCTGCGCGGAGAGGTTGAGCTGCTGCATGCGCGTACGGTCCATGTCGGCCAGCAGGGTCGGCTCGTCGTTGCGTTGCAGCACGTGCACGTCGACGGCGCCGGGGATTTGCCTGAACTTTTTCATCAGGCTGCTCGCGATAGTCATGTTACTCGCGAGATCGTTGCCGAGCACCTGCAGGTCGATCGCGGCCGGTTGGCCGAAGTTGAGGATCTGCGTGATGATGTCCGACGGCTGGAAGAAGAACTCGACACCCGGGAAGCGCTCGGGCAGCACCGTGCGCAGCGCCTGCACGTAGTGCTGGGTCGCGCGGTGGCCGGGCTTCAGCGCGATCAGCAGTTCGCCGTCTAGCGTGCCGATCGTGCCCGCGTTGCTGTACGACAGGTTGATGCCGCTCACCGGCAGGCCGAGGTTGTCGACGATCGCGCCGAGTTCGTCCGGCGGCACGGTTTCGCGGATCACGCGCTCGACCTGGTCGGCGAGGCGCGCGGTTTCCTCGATCCGGTAGCCGGTCGGCGCGCGCATGTGCAGCCGGATGTTGCCGGAATCCGCATTCGGGAAGAAATCGCGGCCGAGCACGAACACGAGGCCCGTCGACAGCACGCAGAAGCCGAGGAAGCACATCGCGTAGAAGCGGCGGCGCACCAGCAGGATGCTGAGCAGCACGATGTACCACGCGCGCAGCCGCTCGAACGCATCGTTGAACGCGTGATGGATGCGGGCGAAACGCGACGTCGCGTGGTCGGGGCCGGTGCTCGCCTGCTGCGGGCGGAACAGCAGCATCGCGAGCGTCGGCACCAGCGTGCGCGACAGCACGTACGACGCGAGCATCGCGAACACGACGGCTTCCGCGAGCGGCACGAACAGGAAGCGCGCGACGCCCGTCAGGAAGAACATCGGCACGAACACGATACAGATGCACAGCGTCGACACGAACGCGGGCACGGCAATCTCGCCGGCGCCTTCGAGAATCGCGTCGTGCAGGTTCGTGCCGAGATGCAGGTGCCGCTCGATGTTCTCGATCGTGACGGTCGCGTCGTCCACCAGGATCCCGACCGCGAGCGCGAGCCCGCCGAGCGTCATGATGTTGATGGTCTCGCCGAGCGCGGACAGCGCGATCAGCGACGTGAAGATCGACAGCGGGATCGAGATCGCGATGATCAGCGTGCTGCGCCAGTTGCCGAGGAACAGCAGGATCATCATCGCGGTCAGCACGGCGGCGATCAGCGCCTCGTGGATCACGCCCTGGACAGCCGCGTTGACGAACACCGACTGGTCGAACAGCGGCGTGATCGTGAGCCCTTCGGGCAGGGTCGGGATCACCTTCGGCAGCAGCGCCTTCAGGTCCGCCACGACCTTGAGCGTCGACGCATCGCCGCTTTTCAGGATCGAGATGAGCACGCCGCGCTGGCCGTTCTGGCGCACGACGTTGGTCTGCGGTGCGAAACCGTCGCGTACGGCTGCCACCTCGCGCAGGTAGGTCGTCGCGCCGTTGACGGTCTGGATCGGCAGGCTGCTGATGTCGGCGATGGTGTCGGCCGACGCGTTGGTGTCGATCCGGTATTCGGTCTGGCCCATCTTCGCGGTGCCGGTCGGCAGCACGAGGTTCTGCGCGTTCACCGCGTTGACGATGTCGGCGGGCGTGAGCCCCTTCGCGAGCAGCGCCTGCGGATCGAGGTCGATCGCGACCACGCGCGTGCGGCCGCCGTACGGGAACGGGATCTGCACGCCCGGCACCGTGATCAGCTGCGGGCGCAGGAAGTTGAGCGCGATGTCGGCGAGCGACTGTTCGCTGAGCGTCTTGCTCGACAGCCCGAGCTGGATCACCGGGATGCTCGACGCCGAATAGGTGATCACGAGCGGCGGCGTCGCGCCCTGCGGCATCTGCCGCACGATCGCCTGCGCGGACGAGACCGTTTGCGCGATCGCCGTCTGCACGTTCGCGCCCGGTTGCAGGAACACCTTCACGACCGCGATGCCGGGCAGCGACGTCGATTCGACGTGCTGGATGTTGTTGACGGTCGTCGTCAGGATCCGTTCATGCACGGACGTGATGCGGTTCGTCATCTCGGTCGCGGAGAAGCCGCTGTAATTCCAGATGACGCTGATCACGGGAATGTTGATCGCGGGCAGCACGTCGACCGGCGTGCGCATCAGCGCAAGCGGGGTGGCCAGCACGATCATGATGGCCATCACGATGAACGTGTAGGGGCGCTTGAGCGCGAGATTGACGATCCACATGGAGGCAGCGGGACAGGCGGTGATCAGGCGTGGGTAAATGGAACCCGAATGATAGGCGTCGGCGTGGAACGGGTTACTGTCGCGAAACTGGCGGAATTGTCAGGTTGGGGCGCGGCGGCCGATTGCCGATTCAGCAGAGGAAACGCAGCGCGGCGCGGCGGCCGGAAATCGGCTGCGATATCGGCCGCGATATCGGACAGGCAGGCTGCGTCGGCGACGATTCCGTTCATGGGCCTGCGCTCAGATCTGCTCCATCCCGACGTGCGCGAGCGCACCCAGGTCGACGACATCGATCTGGTTGTACGCGAGCCGCAGCGCGCCAAGCTTCTCGAGCTGCTGCAGCGCCTGGTTGATTCGCTGCCGCGACACGCCGACGAGCATTCCCAGTTCCTCCTGCGAGATCGACAGCGACGGGCCGGTGTCCGGGTACAGGTCGGGGTTGAAAAGCTGCGTGAGCGCTTGTGCGACGCGCGCATCGACGTCGAGCAGCCGGCTGTTCTGGATCGACGCGATGAATTCGCCCATCCGGTTGTTCAACTGGTGGATCACGAAGCGCGTGAACGGCAGGCTCGTGTCGAGCAACGCATGGAACGTGTCGACCGGCACGAACAGCACGGTCGAGCGCTGGATCGCGACGACCTCGTACTTGCGCAGCTCGCGCTTGATCACGCTGCCTTCGCCGAACCAGCCGCCCGACGGCACGCCGGAGAACGTGCAGCCGCGCCCCGACGCATTGAAGATCGCGAGCTTCAGCAGCCCGCGGTGCACGCCGATCCAGTATTCGGACGGGGCGAGCCGATGCGCGATCACGTCGCCGGCCTCGCACTGCTCGACGCGCGACTGCGCGAGCACGAGCGCTTGATGCTCCGGCGCAAGCGTGCGGAACCACGCGCACTGGCCGAACAGCGTGGCCAGCGGCGGCAGCGGGCCCGGTTCGGAAAGGGCGTCGGCCGGGTCGGCGGGCGCGTCGGGCGGTGCGGCGAGTGGGTCGTGCATGGGTGCGGGTTTGCGAGGATAGGGATAACGCGCAGCGCGTGAAAGGCACTCTGTCGTTTCGATGACAGACGGCTCACAATAGCGCCCGTTAGGCTGTCGGCAATTGAACCACATCAAAACGATCCGGGGTGGATGCGCCTCGGTCGACAGGACACGGGAGACAGGATCATGACGCAGATGTTCGAGGCCGGACTCGGCCGCCGCGACGCGAATTACGTGCCGCTCACCCCGATCGACTTCCTGGTCAGGACGGCCGAAGTCTACGGCGAACGCCTCGCGATCGTGCACGGCGACGTACGGCGCACCTGGGGCGAGACCTACACGCGCGCGAAGCAACTGGCGAGCGCGCTCGCGCGGCTTGGCATCGAACGTGGCGACACGGTCGCGGCGATGTTGCCGAACATCCCGGCGATGGTCGAGGCGCACTTCGGTGTGCCGATGGCCGGCGCGGTGCTGAACACGATCAACACGCGGCTCGACGTGTCGTCGGTGCTGTTCATGCTGCGCCATGGCGAGGCGAAGGTGCTGATCGTCGACACCGAGTACGCGGAGTTCGCGCATCGCGCGGCGCTCGAGGTGCCGGGCCTGAAGATCGTCAGCGTGGCCGACGCGATGCCGGCCGATCCCGCGCGCTTCGCGGGCGCGACCGACTACGAGGCGTTCGTCGCAAGCGGCGACTCCGACTATGCATGGACGCCGCCCGCCGACGAATGGGAGGCGATCGCGCTGAACTACACGTCCGGCACGACCGGCGATCCGAAGGGCGTGGTCTACCACCATCGCGGCGCGTATCTCGCGGCGATCAGCAACATCCTCGAATGGGACATGCCGAAGCACGCCGTCTACCTGTGGACGCTGCCGCTGTTCCACTGCAACGGCTGGTGCTTCCCGTGGGCCGTCGCGGCGCGCGCGGGGGTGAACGTCTGCCTGCGCAAGTTCGACGCGAAGACGGTGTTCGACCTGATCCGCCGCGAACGCATCACGCACTATTGCGGCGCGCCGATCGTGCAGAGCGCGATCGCGAACGCACCGGCCGAATTCCGCGAAGGCATCGACCACACGGTGCATGCGATGGTCGCGGGCGCGGCGCCCGCGCCGGCCGTGATCGCGAAGATGAAGGAAATCGGCTTCGACCTGCTGCACGTGTACGGGCTGACCGAGGTGTACGGCCCGGCGACCGTGTGCGCGAAGCAGTCGCACTGGGAGGAACTGAGCGACGAGGATCGCGCGCGGCTCAATGCGCGCCAGGGCGTGCGCTATCACCTCGAAGCGGGCGCCACGGTGCTCGATCCCGACACGATGGCGCCGGTGCCGGCCGATGGTGAGACGCTCGGCGAGATCATGTTCCGCGGCAACATCTGCATGAAGGGTTACCTGAAGAACCCGAAGGCGACCGACGAGGCGTTCCACGGCGGCTGGTTCCATACCGGCGATCTCGCGGTGCTGATGCCGGACGGCTATATCCGGATCAAGGATCGCAAGAAGGACATCATCATCTCGGGCGGCGAGAACATCTCGAGCATCGAGGTCGAGGATGCGCTGTACCGGCACCCGGCGGTGGCGGTCGCGGCGGTCGTCGCGATGCCCGACCCGAAATGGGGCGAGGTGCCGTGTGCATTCGTCGAGCTGCGCGAAGGCGCGAGCGCGACCGAGGAGGAGATCGTCGCGCATTGCAAGGCGCTGCTCGCGGGCTTCAAGGTGCCGAAGGCCGTGCGGTTCGGCGAACTGCCGAAAACATCGACCGGCAAGATCCAGAAATTCCAGCTGCGCAATGCGGTCGGATCGGACAAGGCGATCGATCTGGCGGGCGACGACAAGAAGTAGGCGATGGGCCGGCCGTCGCCGGCCAGCCGTTCTTCGTCACGCGTTCCGTTCGAGCCGGAACACGCTGACCGCGTCCGACAGGTGCGCGGCCTGGTCGCGCAGCGCGACGGCCGCGCGTTCGGCATCCGAGATCAGCATCGCGTTCTGCTGCGTCGCGTCGCCGATCTGCGTGACGGCCAGGTTGACCTGCTCGATACCGGTCGATTGTTCGCGCGACGCGGCGCTGATCTCGCCGATCAGCGTACGGACCTGGTCGACGCGCGCGACGATGTCGCGCATCGTGCCGCGTGCGGCCTCCGCGATCCGGTAGCCCTGTTCGACGGTCGTCGACGATTCGGTGCTCAGCGTGTCGATCTCCTTGACCGCGGCCGCGCTGCGCTTGGCGCGCGCGCGCACCTCGGCCGCGCCCCCCGCGAAAGGTAGGCATAGCGACGCGTAGGGAACGAGTGTGCGACAGCGTGTAGAGA
>NZ_JAAGPG010000387.1:0-8252 GCF_017104665.1 Burkholderia sp. Se-20378
GCGCGCGTCGTCCGCGCAAGGCGGCGGCGGACGCTGCCGAGTAACGTCGGCCGGCCGGATGCCGTCCCGAGCGGGGCGGCGTCCGTGCCACGATACCGGCCGGCGCAACGCCGGCCCGTCGAACTAGCCGTTCAGCACATAAGGCTGCGTCATCACTTCGAGGAAGTGGCCGTCCGGATCGTCGAAGTACACGCCGCGGCCGCCGTTGTGGCGGTAGATGTCACCGGGTTGCCGCTTCGCCGGATCGGCCCAGTGCGGCAGCCCGCGCTCGCGAATGCGCGCGAGCACGCGATCGAAGCCTGCTTCGTCGAGCAGGAACGCGTAATGCTGCGACGCGATCTCTCCCGACTGTTCGTAAAAATCGAGCGACACGCCGTTGCCGAGCGGGACGACCAGCATCGCGCCGAACGGCGTCGGCGGCGGCAATTCCAGAAGCTCGGTGAGGAAGCGGCTCGACGCGCGCTTGTCGCGGCACCAGACGATCGTGTGGTTGAGCTGGACGTTCATGGTGTGTCCCCGTGAAGGGCCCCGCGGTAGGCATGGACTCACGATAGCCGATCGTCGCCGCTGTTCAAGCGCGAAAAAAAACGGCCGCACAACGGGCGGCCGCTTTCATCACTCCCCGGCGACAGCCGGCCCGCCGGTATTGCCGCGGCGGTTGCGGCGTTTCTCGCCCCACACGCGGAGCCGGTCCATGTACAGGTAGACGACCGGCGTCGTATAGAGCGTCAGCACCTGCGACACGATCAGGCCGCCGGCGATCGCGATCCCGAGCGGCGCACGCAGCTCGGCGCCGTCGCCGTTGCCGAATGCGAGCGGCAGCGCGCCGAGCAGCGCCGCCATCGTCGTCATCATGATCGGGCGGAAGCGCAGCAGGCACGCCTCGTGGATCGCGTCGAACGACGACTTCTGGTTGTTGCGCGTCTGGTCGATCGCGAAGTCGACCATCATGATCGCGTTCTTCTTCACGATACCGATCAGCAGGATCACGCCGATCAGCGCGATGATGCTGAACTCGGTCTTGAACAGCAGCAGCGCGAGCAGTGCGCCGACGCCGGCCGACGGCAGCGTCGACAGGATCGTGATCGGGTGGATGTAGCTCTCGTACAGGATCCCGAGCACGATGTAGACGGCCAGCAGCGCCGCGAGGATCAGGATCGGCTGATCGTTCATCGACTGCTGGAACGCCTGCGCGGTGCCCTGGAAGCTGCCGACGATGGTCGGCGGGACGCCGACCTGCGCCATCGTCTGGTAGATCACCTGCGTCGCCTGCGACAGCGACACGCCAGGCGGCAGGTTGAACGAGATCGTCGTCGCGACGAACAGCCCCTGGTGGTTGACCGACAGCGGCGTCGTGCTCGGCCCGAACGTCGCGATCGCCGACAGCGGGATCATCGTCGACTTCGACGTCGACACCGACGCACCCGACGACGCGCTCGACTTGCCGCTCGCCGCGATCGAGTTGAGCGCCTGGTTGCGCGCGGAGTCGGACGCGATCGCCGCGGCGCTCTGCGTGGCCGTGCCGGCGCTCGACGTGCCGGCGGAGGTCGCGACGTAGGTGCCGGCGGCCGCGTTGGTGGTCTGCGAGCCGTTCGCGCTGCCGCCCGACGTGCTGACCCATACCTGGTTCAGCATCTCGGGGCTCTGCCAGTACTTCGGCGCGACTTCCATCACCACGTGATACTGGTTCAGCGGGTTGTAGATCGTCGAGACCTGGCGCTGGCCGAACGCGTCGTACAGCGTGTTGTCGATCTGCGCGGGCTTGATGCCGAAGCGCGCGGCCGTCGCGCGGTCGATCGTCACCATCGCCTCGAGGCCGCCTTGCTGCTGGTCCGAGTTCACGTCGGTCAGCTCGGGGCGCTTCTGCAGCGCCTCGGTCAGGATCGGCCCCCACTTGTACAGGTCGGTGCTCGAATCGCCGAGCAGCGTGAACTGGTATTGCGCGTTGCTCTGCCGGCCGCCGACGCGGATGTCCTGGGCCGCCTGCAGGAACGTGCGCGCGCCGGCGACGTCCGCCAGCGGCGGGCGCAGTTGCTGGATCACCTGGTCGGCCGACAGCTTGCGCTCGGTGCGATCCTTCAGCGTGACGAACATGAAGCCCGAGTTGGTCTGCGTGCCGCCGGTGAAGCCCGCGACGCTCTTCACGTTCGGGTTGCTCTGCACGATCCGCATCATCTCGGAGAACTTCAGCTTCATCGCCTGGAACGACGTCGACTGGTCGGCCTGGATGCCGCCGATCATCAGCCCGGTGTCCTGCTGCGGGAAGAAGCCCTTCGGCACGACGATGTACAGGTAGACGTTCAGCCCGATCGTCGCGAACAGGGTCAGCAGGATCAGCAGCGGCCGGCGCAGCGCCCACGACAGCGAGCGTTCGTAGCCGCGCTGCATGCGGCTGAAACAGCGTTCCAGGAAACGCCCGAAGCGGCCTTCGCTTTGCGGGTCGTGCGACTCGGGCAGCAGGCGCGCGCACATCATCGGCGTGACCGTGAGCGACACCGCGAGCGACACGGCGATCGCGAGCGACAGCGTCAGCGCGAACTCGCGGAACAGCCGCCCGACGATGCCGCCCATCAGCAGGATCGGCAGGAACACGGCAACGAGCGAAATGCTCATCGACAGCACCGTGAAGCCGACCTCGCGCGCGCCGTCGAACGCGGCCTGCATGCGCGACTTGCCGTTCTCGATATGCCGCGAGATGTTCTCGAGCACGACGATCGCATCGTCGACGACGAAGCCGGTCGCGACGATCAGCGCCATCAGCGACAGGTTGTCGATCGAGAAGCCGAGCAGGTACATCGCGCCGAACGTGCCGATGATCGAGATCGGCACCGCGACGCTCGGGATCAGCGTCGCGCGCCAGTTGCGCAGGAACAGGAACACGACCATCACGACCAGGCTGACCGCGATCAGCAGCGTGTGCTCGGTGTCCTTCAGCGACGCGCGAATGGTGGTCGAACGGTCGAGCACCGGCGTGACCGTGATGTCGGCCGGCAGCGACGCGGTGAGCTGCGGCAGCGCCGCGCGCACGCGGTCGATCGTGTCGATGATGTTCGCGCCGGGCGAGCGGTAGAGGATCACGAGCACCGCGCGCTTGCCGTTCGACAGGCCGAGGTTGCGGAGATCCTCGACCGAATCGACGACGTCGGACAGGTCGGACAGCCGCACGGCCGCGCCGTTGCGGTACGCGACGACGAGGTCGCGGTATTGCGACGCCTGGGATGCCTGGTCGTTCGTATAGAGCTGGTAGTGCTGCGGGCCGAACTCGATCGCGCCCTTCGGCGCGTTGGCGTTCGCGGAGGCGAGGGCCGCGCGCACGTCCTCGAGGCCGATCCCGTAGTGGAACAGCGCTTGCGGCTCGAGCTCGACGCGCACGGCCGGGTTCGCGGAGCCGCTCACCGTCACCTGGCCGATCCCGTCGATCTGCGACAGCGACTGCTGCAGCACCGTCGACGCGGAGTCGTACAGCTTCGCGGGCGACGAGGTCTCCGACGTCAGCGACACGATCATGATCGGCGAGTCGGCCGGGTTGACCTTGCGGTAGGTCGGGTTGCTCTTCAGCGCGGCGGGCAGGTCGGCGCGCGCCGCGTTGATCGCGGCCTGCACGTCGCGCGCGGCGCCGTCGATGTCGCGGTTCAGGCCGAACTGCAGGATGATCCGCGCATTGCCGACCGTGCTCGTCGACGTCATTTCGGACACGTCGGCAATCGAGCCGAGGTGCCGTTCGAGCGGGCTCGTCACGCTGGTCGCGACGGTCTCGGGGCTCGCGCCGGGCAGCGACGCCTGTACCGAGATGGTCGGGAAGTCGACCTGCGGCAGCGGCGACACCGGCAGCTTGACGAACGCGAACAGGCCCGCGAGCGCGACGCCGATCGCGAGCAGCGTCGTCGCGACGGGGCGGGTGATGAAGGGGCGCGACAGGTTCATCGCTTACGCGTCCGTGCGCGGGCCGGCCTGCGGGCCGTGGCGTTCGAACCAGCCGCGCACGCGGCGCGCGAGCGAGTCGAAGCCGAGGTAGATCACGGGCGTCGTGAACAGCGTCAGCACCTGCGACACGATCAGGCCGCCGGCGATCGCGATCCCGAGCGGCTGGCGCAGCTCGGAGCCCGCGCCGGAGCCGACGATCAGCGGCACCGCGCCGAGCAGTGCGGCGAGCGTCGTCATCAGGATCGGCCGGAAGCGCAGCAGGCACGCCTGGTAGATCGCTTCGCGCGGCGGCTTGCCTTCGACGCGCTCGGCCTCGAGCGCGAAGTCGATCATCATGATCGCGTTCTTCTTCACGATACCGATCAGCAGCACGATGCCGATGATCCCGATGATGTCGAGGTCGTGCCCGGTGATCATCAGCGCGAGCAGCGCGCCGACGCCGGCCGACGGCAGCGTCGACAGGATCGTGATCGGGTGGATGTAGCTCTCGTACAGCACGCCGAGCACGATGTACATCGTGACGATCGCCGCGAGGATCAGGAACAGCTGGTTCGACAGCGATGCCTGGAACGCGAGCGCCGCACCCTGGAAGCGCGTCTGGAACGACGCGGGCAGCCCGATGTCCTTCTCGGCGGCGTCGATCGCCTTGACCGCCTCGCCGAGCGAGGCGCCCGCCGCGAGGTTGAACGAGATGGTGGTCGACGGGAACTGCGACAGGTGCGCGACCAGCAGCGGCGACGGCCGCTCGTGGAACGACGCGATCGACGACAGCGGCACCTGGCCGCCGCCCGCCGACGGCAGGTAGATGTCGTTCAGCGATTGCGCGTAGTGCTGCTCCTTCGGCTCGGACTCGAGGATCACGCGGTACTGGTTCGACTGTGTGAAGATCGTCGACACGATGCGCTGGCCGAACGCGTCGTACAGCGCATTGTCGACGGTCGCCGGCGTGATGCCGAAGCGCGCGGCGCTCGGACGGTCGATCTCGATGTAGACGGACTGGCCATTGCTCTGCAGGTCGGTCGCGACGTCGGCGAGCGACGGCTCCTGCTGCAGCCGCGCGACGAGCTTCGGCACCCAGGTCGCGAATTCTTCCGAGTTCGGGCTCGTCAGCATGAACTGGTACTGCGTCGGGCTGACGGTCGAGTCGATCGTCAGATCCTGCACCGACTGCATGAACAGCGAGATGCCGGTGATGTTCGCGACCCGGTGCTGCAGGTCGCGGATGATCTGCGCGGCCGTCTCGGAGCGTTCGTCGCGCGCCTTCAGGTTGATCAGCATCCGGCCGCTGTTCAGCGTGATGTTGCTGCCGTCGACGCCGATGAACGACGTGAGGCTCTCGACGTTCGGATCCTTCAGGATCTCGGCCGCGAGCGTCTGCTGGCGCTCGGCCATCGCGCCGTACGAGATCGACTGCGGCGCCTGCGTGATCGCCTGGATCACGCCGGTATCCTGCGCGGGGAAGAAGCCCTTCGGCACGTAGACGTACAGCAGGCCCGTCAGCGCGAGAGTCAGCAGCGCGACGACGAGCGTCGAGCGCTGGCGGTTCAGCACCCATTCGAGCGCGACCGCGTAGCGCGCGATCACCCAGTCGATCGCCTGGTGCACGCGCGCCTCGAAGCGGTGGCTCTCGGGCGGCGGCGAATGGCGCAGCAGCTTCGCGCACATCATCGGCACGAGCGTGAGCGACACGATCGCCGAGATCACGATCGTCACCGCGAGCGTGATCGCGAATTCGTGGAACAGGCGCCCGACCACGTCGCCCATGAACAGCAGCGGGATCAGCACCGCGATCAGCGACACCGTCAGCGAGATGATCGTGAAGCCGATCTGCTTCGAGCCCTTCAGCGCGGCCTCGAGCCCCGTCTCGCCTTCCTCGACGTAGCGCGCGATGTTCTCGATCATCACGATCGCGTCGTCGACCACGAAGCCGGTCGCGATGGTGAGCGCCATCAATGACAGGTTGTTCAGCGAGAAGCCGGCCATGTACATCACCGCGAGCGTGCCGATCAGCGACAGCGGCACCGACAGGCTCGGGATGATCGTCGCGTAGATGTTCGCGAGGAACAGATACATCACCAGCACGACGAGCCCCACCGCGAGCAGCAGCTCGAACTGCACGTCGCGCACGGCGGCGCGGATCATCGTCGTGCGGTCGGTGACGATCTGCACGTCGAGCGCGGCCGGCAGCGTTTCCTGCAGCTTCGGCAACTGCGCCTTGATCGCGTCGACCGTCTGGATCACGTTCGCGCCCGGCTGGCGCTGCACGTTCAGGATGATCGCGGGCTCCTTGTTCACCCACGCGCCGAGCTTGGTGTTTTCCGAGCCGGCGACGACCGTCGCGACGTCGGTGAGCATCACCGGGCGGCCGTTCTTGTAGGCGACGACCGCGCTGTTGTATTGATCGGCGCTCGTGAGCTGGTCGTTCGCGTTGATCGTGTACGCGCGCGTCGGGCCGTCGAAGTTGCCCTTCGGCGTGTTGACGTTCAGGTTCGAGATCGTCGTGCGCAGGTCGTCGAGGTTCATCCCGTACTGCGCGAGCGCGGTCGGGTTCGCCTGGATGCGCACGGCCGGGCGGTTGCCGCCCGACAGGCTGACGAGGCCGACGCCCGCGATCTGCGAGATCTTCATTGCAAGGCGCGTGTCGGCGAGATCCTGCACCTGCGTGAGCGGCAGCGTCTTCGACGTGACGGCGAGCGTCAGCACCGGCGCGTCGGCCGGGTTGACCTTCGCGTAGATCGGTGGGGCAGGGAGGTCGGACGGCAGCAGGTTGCCGGCCGCGTTGATCGCGGCCTGCACTTCCTGTTCGGCGATGTCGAGCGGCAGGTCGAGCGAGAACTGCAGCGTGATCACGGACGAGCCGGCCGAGCTTTGCGACGACATCTGGTTCAGCGATGGCATCTGCCCGAACTGCCGTTCGAGCGGCGCGGTGACCGACGAGGTCATCACCTCCGGGCTCGCGCCCGGGTAGAAGGTCTGGACCTGGATCGTCGGATAGTCGACTTCCGGCAGCGCGGCGAGCGGCAGGAAGCGCAGCGCGACGAGACCGGCCAGCATGATCGCCGCCATCAGAAGGGCGGTGCCGACCGGCCGGAGAATGAAGAGGCGGGATGGATTCATCGAGCGGCCCGCGCGTTACTGGGCCGCGGAGGCCGCTGCCTGCGACGCGCCGTGCTTGTGTCCGCCGTGATGGCCGCCGGCGCCCGATGCACCCGACGCCGCACCGGCGCCGCGTGCGCCCGACGCGCCTTTCGGCTTGTCGGCCGGGATCGAGATCTTCGCGCCTTCGCGCAGGCGGTCGGAGCCGTCGGTCACCACGCGCTCGCCGAGCGACACGCCGCTGACGATGCTCGTGCGTTCGCCGTCGACCGGGCCGATCGTGACCTTGCGCACCGTCACCGTGTTGTCGGGCTTCACGACGTAGACGAACTGGCCGATCGAGCCGGTCAGCACGGCCGAGGTCGGCACGATCGTCGCGTTGCGCAGCACGTCGACGAGCAGGCGCGTGTTCACGAACTGATTCGGGAACAGCATGCCTTCCTTGTTATCGAAGTTCGCGCGCAGCTTGACTGTGCCCGTGCTCGTGTCGATCTGGTTGTCGAGCGTTGCGAGCGAGCCGGTTTCGAGCGGCACCGTGTTGTTGCGGTTGTACGCGGTGACCGACAGCTTCTGGCCCGCGTTCACCTGCTTGAGGATCTGCGGCAGGTTGTCTTCCGAGGTCGTGAAGATCACGCTCATCGGCTGCAATTGCGTGATCACGACGAGGCCGTTGGAATCGCCCGGCGTCACGTAGTTGCCGGGGTCGACCTGGCGCAGGCCGACGCGGCCCGACACCGGCGCGGTGATGCGTGCATACGTGAGGTTCAGCTTCGCGGAATCGATCGCGGCCTGGTCGGTCTTCACCGCACCTTCGTATTGCTTGACGAGCGACGCTTGCGTATCGACGGTTTGCGACGCGATCGAGTCCTGCGATAGCAGCGTCTGGTAGCGCTTCAGGTCGAGGCGGGCCGTCGCGAGCAGTGCCGAGTCGCGCGCATGCGTGCCTTCGGCGTTCTCGAGCGACACCTGGTACGGGCGCGGGTCGATCTGCGCGAGCAGGTCGCCCTTCTTGACGATCTGGCCTTCCTGGAACGCCACCGACTGCAGGTAGCCCGACAGTTGCGTCTTGACCGTCACGTTCGCGAGCGGTGTGACGGTGCCGAGCGCGGACAGCACGATCGGCATTTCGCCCTGCGTCGCGGTCCCGACCTGCACGGGCTGCGGAATGTTCGCCATCGAGGCGGGGCCGCCACGGCCGCGGTGGCCGCCGGTACCGCCGGTACCGCCGGCCG
>NZ_JAAGPG010000388.1:0-8222 GCF_017104665.1 Burkholderia sp. Se-20378
CGAGGCGCGGCGCGGCCGAGCACAGCAGCGCGACGAGCGCGACCGCGGCGGCCATCATGGCGAACAGCAGGCAGTCGAGCGGGCGGGGCGCTGCCGGCACGTGGGCGAGTGCGGTGCCGCGCCAGTTGCTGAATGCGTGGGCGAGCGGCGAGAGGCCGGATACGAATGAGCGGTCGCATGCGTGATGCACGACGCGCTTGAGTCTGACCGCGAACGATTGAAGAAACATGACGCTGCCTCCGTCCGGTCCGGCTCGGGCCGGACGACGTGATCGAGCGCGGGCGCGTGACGCGGCCTGCGGTCGGAGGGTGGAACGTGGTGGAGCGTGCAACGGACGAACCGGCGATGGCCGGCCCGGGAGGAAGCGCGCTAACCCGACGAATGCGAGCTAGCGGCGTAAGACATGCGTCTGGCTGCTATCTCGCGATGGCTTGGCCGGCCTGGACCGGCATCGAACTGCAACTAGAGCATGTGTCCACGGAGGGACTCCTGTGATGAATTGCGGCGGATTGTATTCGGGTCGTTTGCTGCAGCGCAAGTAAAAAACGCATAAAAGGCGCCGTGTGTGGCGTGCGTGTCGTCATGGATCGCTGCGGCGCAGTCGCGGCACGAGGCCGGAACGAAGCGGCGGCGGCGGGGCGCCATGCCGTTGTTCGCACACATCGGATCGTGTCCGTATCGTGACGCGCTGAAAGGTTTCGGCACGTCGTTTCAAGGGCAAATCTTTCAGTGCCGCAAAGCAGGAAATTTATTTCGAGAAATGGGGTTGGGAGGGGTTGACTTCACTTTCGGGCCGTCCATAGAATCCGCCATCTTCACTCTTGGGGCCGCCGCCTTGGACGCCTGCAGTAGTCGATCTTCGAACGAAATTTCCGCCTGAGCGACCGACGTCCGCGCCTCATCGAAGCCGCCGTTTGTCTCCCAGGCAAACGGTGCGCGCAGCAGTATTCCGCAGCAAATTCCTACGTGCACCCTGATTCGCGCCGGTTAGCGTGATGCGTTTTCGCATGCGCCGTCCGGTTTCACCGCCGCCTGGCAGGCGGCCGCGTTCGCGCATCCCTTTCCCGGGCGCGAATGCCGGCCCGCATGCCTGACGGCGGTCAACCGTGTTTTCCGGAACACCGCACAGGAGCCGCCATGAACGACAGTGACAGTTGTCCCTTATGCCCGTTGCACGCACAGACCCTTTTGAACCCGGGTCGCAGGGACAATCCGGCCGACTAGCCTGACACGTCGTTCAGGCCCCGGACTGGCCCCGCGCCCAACACGCGGCCGGCAGCCTGCCGTCGCCGCACGGAGCCAGATCATGAACTTCGGCCTTCTGCTGTCGAATCTCCCGCACGTCACGGAATCGCGCAACCACTACGACGCGATGCTGATGCTCGACGCCCGTCCGCGGGTGTTCTCCCGCCTGTTGAACCAGTTGAAATCGTTGATCCGCTGAAAGACGCACCGAGCGCGTCTCGGCATGCGCACACGCGACCGCCATCGGGCGGTCGCCCCGCGCGCATTCCAAGATCGCTTGCTCACCAGATAACCATTAGCCGTACGGAACACATCATGTCCACGCCATCCAACGTTTCTCCACCGATCGCCGCTGAACGCAGCGCCGTGCTCGACGAAGCCCACCTGGGCGACATCCGCGGTGCGCTCGGTACGATCGCGCATCACGACACCGGCTCGCGCGGCACGTGGTGGGCACGCCTGCGCACGCTGCTCGCGATCATCGGCCCGGGCCTCATCGTGATGGTCGGCGACAACGACGCCGGCGCATTCGGCACCTACACGCAGGCCGGCCAGAACTACGGCACGACGCTGCTGTGGACGCTGCTGCTGCTCGTGCCCGTGCTGTACGTGAACCAGGAAATGGTGCTGCGCCTCGGCGCGGTCACGGGTGTCGGCCACGCACGCCTGATCTTCGAGCGATTCGGCAAGTTCTGGGGCGCGTTCAGCGTGATCGACCTGTTCCTGCTCAACGCGCTCACCATCGTCACCGAGTTCATCGGCATCACGTTCGTGCTGGATTTCTTCGGGCTGCCAAAGGTGGCCGGCGTGTGCGTGGCCGCGGCGCTGACCATGGCCGCGGTGAGTACCGGGGATTTCAGGCGCTTCGAGCGGTTCGCGATCGGGCTGTGCGTGCTGAGCCTGCTGCTCGTGCCGGTGCTCGTGTCGATCCATCCGCCCGTCGCGCAGATGACGCGCGACTTCTTCGTGCCGAACTGGCCCGCGCACGCGAAGCTGTCGGACGTGATGCTGCTCGTGATCGGCATCGTCGGCACGACCGTCGCGCCATGGCAGCTGTTCTTCCAGCAGAGCTACGTGATCGACAAGCGCATCACGCCGCGCTTCATGAAGTATGAAAAGGCCGACCTGTGGATCGGCATCGTGTTCGTGCTGATCGGTGCGGTCGCGATGATCGGTTTCAGCGCCGCGCTGTTCAACGGGCATCCGGAAGCCGGCAACTTTACCGATGCGGGCGGCATCATCGCCGGCCTCGAGAAGTATGCGGGCCGCACGAGCGCGACGCTGTTCGCGGTGGCGCTGCTCGACGCGTGCATCATCGGCGCGGCGGCCGTGTCGCTGTCGACGGCCTATGCCATCGGCGACGTGTTCAAGATCCGCCACTCGCTGCACCGCGGCGTGTCCGATGCGAAGGGCTTCTATCTCGTGTATTTCGGCATCGTCGCGGCCGCGGCCACGCTCGTGCTGATTCCGGGCAGCCCGCTCGGCCTGCTGACCGAAGCCGTGCAGACGCTCGCGGGCGTGCTGCTGCCGAGCGCGACGGTGTTCCTGCTGGTGCTGTGCAACGACCGCCAGGTGCTCGGCCCGTGGGTCAACTCGACGAAGCTCAACGTGTTCACCGGCGCGGTGATCTGGGTGCTCGTGCTGCTGTCGATCATCCTCACGGCGTCGGTGATGTATCCGGACATCAGCGGCGAAGCGATCGTCGACGTGCTGGTGGGCGGCACCGTGCTCGCGATCGCGGGCTACATCGCCACGGTATTGATCCGCCGCAACAAGCGTGTGGTCGAGCCGGCCGTCGATCGCTCGTTGCGCGACACGTGGCGCATGCCGCCGCTCGACACGCTCGAGCCGCAGAACATGACGGTCGCGACGCGGATCTGGATGGCCGTGCTGCGCGGCTATCTCGTGATCGCGGTCGGTCTCGTGATCGTCAAGGTGGTGCAGATGACGCTGCTGAAGTAACGCAGGTCGTCTTCCAGGAAGCGGCGCCGGACCCGGCACCGCGCCGCAACCCGCACATGCCGGCCTCCGTGGCCGGCATGTGCGTTTACGCGTTCACATGCGGCACGCCGCACACGGTGCGCGACCGTCAGATCAGTTCGAGCTTCGACGTCAGGTACGTGAGCTGGATCCGGTTCGCGACACCGAAGCGCTTGCGCAGCTTGCGCAGGTGATAGTCGACGTTGTGCGCGCTGGTGTCGAGGCGTCGGCCGATCTCCTTGTCGGAGGCGCCTTCGGCGATGCCGAGCAGCAGTTCCTGCTCGAACGGCGTGAGCCCGTTCACCGCGCGTTCGCGCGACGTCGAGATCAGCTGCGGTGACGCGAACTTGTGTACCGACAGCCCGATCGACAGCGCCTGCTCGATCGTCGCGGGTGTGATCCATTCGCGCGTGCGGCGCGGCGCGGTGAAGCTCATGAATGCGTGCAGCCGCGTGCCGGGCACGGCCATCGAATACATGATGCCGCTGCACATCCCGTCGTCCTGCATCGTCTGCAGGAAGCCGTCGAGCGCGGCCGGCGTCACGCGCGGGCCGGCGTCCCGCTCGCGATGTTCGCGGCGCAACTGCTGCAGGTCCCACACGATCGGCATGTTGCAGACGCGCGCGCCGAGTGTGCGCGGATCGACGTCGTGATGGTTGTGC
Source organism: Burkholderia sp. Se-20378 (assembly GCF_017104665.1). Taxonomy (NCBI): domain Bacteria; kingdom Pseudomonadati; phylum Pseudomonadota; class Betaproteobacteria; order Burkholderiales; family Burkholderiaceae; genus Burkholderia; species Burkholderia sp. Se-20378. The sequence continues at coordinate 3,888 of NZ_JAAGPG010000388.1, forward strand.
CGCACGTAGTCGCCGCGATAGGTGGCCGGCGTGAACGCTTCGTGCAGGTAGAGACTTTCGACGCTCTCGTGCGCGAATTCGAGCGCGAAGTACGCGAACGTCGAGAAGCCCGTCAGATGCAGCAGGCTCGCGACGATGCGGCTGCGCTCGGCCGTGCTCTGCGCGTGCGCGAGCGTATCGGCGACGCCGAGCTTCGGTGCGTGCGGCTGCGTGATGTCACCGCGCTTCACGTCGTCGCACCAGACGACCTGCACGGGGCGTTCCCGCAGCACGTCCGGGCACGTGTTCAGCCCGTGCGACGTGCGGGAAAAGGTTGGGGCGACCGCTTCTTCATGCAATGCAATATCGGACATGTGCCATCCCTCGGAATCGACGCGCATCGCCTGGCGGCGGCCGTATCGTGTACGGCATTCGCGGCGGTGCGATCGAGCATCGGTGTGATATGCGCCGATCGTCATCCCTGACGAAACGCGGGGGCATTGTACAAAAATGCCTGTGTATGCGTAATATGCCGTAATACTAATGGCGGCGGAAGATTCCTATTCGCACGCATATCACGCCGACCAAAAAATCCATAAAGCAAAGACCAGATCGTGACGGGGCGCAGGTTCACATATTGGGAAAGGGCGGGCTCCTCATGACATATGCTGACGGCGCACCACGCGTCGAGTGGTTCTCGCAAGCCGATATCGCAACGGCTGCGACGTATTCGAATGAATATCAGGCAATCGGGCACGACGTTTTTACCGGCACTCAAATTGAATCCGGTAAAACCGACCTGGCTTCGCTCGATTTCGCGCAATGCCATGCGCGCTTGCGGCAAATCGGTTTCAGTACGCTCGGTTACGGCGCTTTCGAAATGATCGGGCGGCGCATTTTATGCGCGCATCTGTTGCGAGACCTCGCACCCGCGACCTTCATGCAGCCATTTATCGAAGGCATGCTCTACGAAAGCGACCCGCGCTTCGCGCAGGTGCGGCAGAGCGGCTTTCCGGTCGCGTGGCGGCTCGACGAAATCGAGGCGGCCGCGCAGGGCAGCGGCGACCGCAAGATGCTGGCGCTCGCCGGCCATCTGCGCGCGCACGGGATGAACAGCGGCGTGTTGTTCGGCCTGTCGGCGCCGCGCCTCGACCTGCGCGTCGCGGTGAACGTGACGTCGGAGACGCACGGCACCGAATGGATCGACGATCGCGTGATCGGCGGTGCGCTGTCGGTCAGCCTCGCGGTGCATCGCGTTGCGCTGCCGTTCCTCGAAGCACGTATCGCCCGCATGCGCGGCTTCGCGCTCGGCGACGAGCAACTGCAGGTGCTCGACCGGCTCGTGCACGGGCTGTCCGACCAGGAGATCGCGAGCGCGCTGCGCACGTCGCTGCACAAGGTCGGCCACCATATCCGCTCGCTCGAAAAACTCTTCAACGTGCAGAACCGCGCGCAGCTTGCGTATCTGGCGGCGCGCCGATTGCCGTCCTGACGCTGTCCGTCCCCGGTTTTCTCCGCGTGATCCGATGACCGTCGTGCCGGCCCGTCCGGGGCTGGCCCGACGGCGGTTTCGGCTGCGCGCGCCGTCGCGATGCGCACACGCTGCTTGACAGCGCTTTTTTCGAGTGATTGCCGCATTCACCTATGAATTATTGCTGAATTATTTCTTCGTAATATGGCTCGACCGTCACGCCGGACGGCGGGCCGCGAGGTTGCGCCATGCGTGACGGAACTGGTCAACAGGGGCGGACAAATCAATGTGCGGAATCGACGGCTTTCTGAATAGCGTCGCCTTCGATGAGGAGACAGCGCGCGGCACGCTCGCGCGCATGACGGCAAGCCTCGCGCATCGCGGGCCGGACGGGCAGGGGATCTGGGTCGACCCGGAAGCCGGCATTGCGCTCGGCCACCGGCGGCTCGCGATCGTCGACCTGTCGGTACACGGCCGACAGCCGATGGCATCCGCGTGCGGCCGCTACGTCATGGTCTTCAATGGCGAAATCTACAACCATCGCGAACTGCGCGCGGAGCTCGAGCGCGCGGGTCGTGCACCGGCGTGGCGTGGCCACTCCGACAGCGAGGTGCTGGTCGCGGCGATCGTCGCGTGGGGTGTCGAGGCGACGCTGCGGCGCGCGACCGGCATGTTTGCGATCGCGCTGTGGAATCGCGAATCGCGGGTGCTGACGCTCGCACGCGACCGGATCGGCGAGAAGCCGCTCTACTACGGCCGGATCGGCGACGCGCTCGTGTTCGCGTCCGAACTGAAGGCGCTGCGCGGCTATCCGGGCTTCGACGGCGCGATCGACCGTGACGCGCTGTGCCTGTACCTGCGCCAGTCGAGCGTGCCCGCGCCGCACACGATCTATCGCGGCATCCGCAAGCTGCCGCCCGGCACGTATATCCAGTTCGAGCATGCGCGCGACACGCCGCGCCTGCGTGCGTACTGGACGCTCGAGCAGGCGATCGAGGACGGTCGCGCGCAGCCGTTCGAGGGCAGCGCCGACGAAGCCGTCGGCCAGCTCGACGCGGTTCTGCGCCAGGCCGTCGCGCGGCAGATGGAGGCCGACGTGCCGCTCGGTGCGTTCCTGTCGGGCGGTGTCGATTCGTCGACGATCGTCGCGCTGATGCAGGCGCAATCGTCGACGCCGGTCGACACGTTCACGATCGGTTTCCATGAAGCGGGCTACGACGAAGCCGGTTATGCGAAGGCCGTCGCGCGTCATCTCGGCACGCGCCATACCGAGCTCTACGTCACGGCCGACCATGCGCTCGGCGTCGTGCCGAAGCTGCCGTCGATCTACGACGAGCCGTTCTCCGATGCCTCGCAGATCCCGACCTTTCTCGTCTCGGAGCTGACGCGCCGGCATGTGAAGGTGAGCCTGTCCGGCGACGGCGGCGACGAGCTGTTCGGCGGCTATACGCGCTACTTCCTGACGCCGCGCCTGTGGCGCAAGCTGCATCGCGTACCGGGCGCCGTGCGGGCGCGGATCGCCGCCGCGCTGCATGCGTTGCGGCCCGATCACGCGGACCAGCTCGCGGCCGTCGCGCAGGGGGCGTGGGGCGGGGTGGAGGCGCGCGAATCGGCGACGCGCATCGGCGATCGCCTGCACAAGCTCGGCCACGTGATGACGGCCGAGAGCCGCATCGGGCTGTACCGTCTGCTGATGTCGTCGGTGCATCATCCCGAGCGCCTCGCGCTGTCGGGGCAGGAGCCGGCGACGCCGCTCGACACCGTATCCGCGTGGCCCGCGCACCTGAGCTTCGCCGAACAGGCGATGGCGATCGATACGCTCACGTACCTGCCGACCGACATCCTCGCGAAAGTCGATCGTGCGGCGATGGCGGTGAGCCTCGAAACGCGCATGCCGTTCCTCGACCATCACGTCGTCGAATTCGCGTGGCGCGTGCCGACGGACGTGCGTTTGCCGGAAGGACAGTCGAAGGCGCTGCTGCGTCGGCTGCTCGACCGGTACGTGCCGTCCGCGCTGATCGACCGGCCGAAGCAGGGCTTCTGCGCCCCCGTCGATCACTGGTTGCGCGGCTCGCTGCGCGACTGGGCCGAGGCGTTGCTGCGGCCGTCGCGGTTGCGCGAGGAAGGCTACTTCGATGCGGCTGCGGTCGAGCGCCTGTGGCGGCAGCACGTGACCGGCCGGATGAACTGGCAGCACCAGTTGTGGACGGTGCTGATGTTCCAGGCATGGCTGGAGGCGCAGCGCGCCGCGTAAGCGGGTGCGCTGCGCTGCGTCACTGATCGAGGCAGCGCATGCAGCGCCGCTTCGCGTCGCTCGATTTCAGACCGCGGCACATCGTCATCACGGGCCGTGCATGGCACGAAGGCGGATCGGCGGAGGCTGCCGGCGACGCCAGCCGGCGCGCGCGATCGGGCGGCGTGGTTGCGGCCGCATCCATGCGTCGCTGGCGTGCGGGTGGCGTGTCGCGCCCGGCGCTGCCATCGTCAGGATTGCCCGACGTCATCGACGCGACGTGCGGGGTGTCGTCATTCGTTGCATGCGCAACGGGCGGCGCCGCGCACGCGAGCGCGGCCAGCGCGTACAGGCAGGCGGCGACGGTTCGTGAAGCGCGCTTGTTCATGTCCATTCCATACGTTTCGGTGCCGGCGGCGCGGAGAGCGCGCGGCTGCTGCATCGATTGTAGGGACGGCAATGGCTGTGTGTCACGCCGGGATCCGTAGTCGCGCGCATCGGCAGAGGCGGCGGCCGGAGCCGAAACGACGAAGCGTGATGCACGAGGATGTGCAGCCGCCGACGCTCAAAAAGCGACCGCCGCCCGGAGGCGGCGGTCGGGTCGCGACTGGCTGGCGGGCCGGGCGGCGTGCAGGCCGCGCCCGACGGAGAG
>NZ_JAAGPG010000389.1:0-8198 GCF_017104665.1 Burkholderia sp. Se-20378
TGCCGCCGCCGCGCTCGACGTGTTGCGCAATGCGGGGATGCGCGTGTCGTCCGACCGCGGGCGCGCAGGCGCCTCCGCCGCTAAACCGGCAGTAGAGCCGGCTGTCGCGAAGCCGGCCGCGCCGCGTCCCGCCGCCGTACAGGTGCCGACGCCACGCGCTGCGGCCCGTGCGCCGCAGGCAGCCGATTCGCGTCAGGCCTCGCCGCCGTGGGAAGACATCCCGCCCGACGACTACGTGCCGCTCAGCGCCGACGAAATGTTCGGCGGCCCGCCCGACGATGGATTCGTGCCGGTGTTCGACAGCGGCCCCGACGATGTGCGCGTAACGCCCCGGCCGGCGGAAACCCGTCCGTCCGCACCGGTCGACACGCGTCCGTTGCCGCCCGCGATCGCACTCGATCCGGTCGGCTTCGACGGTGAATGGCCGGCGCTGGCCGCGAAGCTGCCGCTCAAGGGCGTCGCGTATCAGCTCGCGTTCAACAGCGAACTGACGGCCGTCGACGCCACAACGTTGAAACTTTCCGTGCCGGTGCCGCAATATGCGGACGCCGCGCAGGTGGCGAAGCTGAAGGCTGCGCTGGCCGATGCGCTCGGCAAGCCGGTCGAGGTGGCCGTCGAAGTCGGGCCCGCACGGCGTACGGCGGCGGCGCTCGATGCGGCCGCGCGCGCGGCACGCCAGCGCGAGGCCGAGCAGGAGATTCACGGCGATCCGTTCGTCCAGCAACTCGTGCGCGATTTCGGTGCGCGCATCGTCGAGGGTTCGGTGCGCCCGCTCTCCGACGCGGCGCCGGACGGCCCGCCGCCGACGCTGCATTGAACTGACCGCCCCGCGACAGGCACAATCACGCCCACACATTGGCCGGCACGCGCCGCGTGCCGGTTTTCACACGATCAAGAAGGAGTATTCCCATGTTGAAAGGCAACCTCGCCGGACTGATGAAGCAAGCGCAGCAAATGCAGGAAAACATGAAGAAGATGCAGGAGCAGCTTGCGCTGATCGAAGTCGAAGGGCAGTCGGGCGCCGGCCTCGTCAAGGTGACGATGACGTGCCGCAACGAAGTGCGTCGCGTGGCGATCGACCCGAGCCTGCTCGCGGACGACAAGGACATGCTCGAGGATCTCGTCGCGGCTGCGTTCAACGACGCCGTGCGCAAGGCCGAAGCGACGTCGCAGGAAAAGATGAGCGGCATGACGTCGGGCCTGCCGCTGCCCCCGGGCTTCAAGCTGCCGTTCTGAGCGCAGCGTCCGTGCCACTCTTTGCTGCCGTATGAAACAGCCGTCCGCCCTGTCCGCTCTCGTCGAAGCGTTGCGCGTGCTGCCCGGCGTCGGGCCGAAATCCGCCCAGCGCATGGCGGTCCACCTGATGCAGCACGATCGGGAGGGCGCGGAGCGGCTCGGCCGGTCGCTGCTGTTCGCGACCGAGCACCTGCAGCACTGCGAGAAGTGCAACACGTTCACCGAAGCGCAGATCTGCGAGGTCTGCAGCGACGAAGAGCGTGATCCGACGCTGCTGTGCGTCGTCGAGACGCCTGCCGACCAGATCATGCTCGAGCAGACGATGACTTACCGCGGGCTGTATTTCGTGCTGATGGGCAGGCTGAGCCCGCTCGACGGGATCGGCCCGAAGGAAATCCATTTCGACCGCCTCGTACGGCGCGCGTCCGACGGTGTCGTCAAGGAAGTCGTGCTCGCGACCAACTTCACGAACGAGGGCGAAGCCACCGCGCACTACCTCGGCCAGACGCTGAAGGCGCGCGGGCTCGCGGTCACGCGCCTCGCGCGCGGCGTGCCGGTGGGCGGCGAGCTCGAATACGTCGACGCGGGCACCATCGCCCGCGCGATGCTCGACCGCCGCACGATGTAAGCCGGGCGCCGCCGGCCGGCGGCGCCGTTCCTCATGCCAGGGAGACACATGAGCACCAGCCAGGGCCCGCTCGCGGGCGTCAAAGTGCTCGAATTCGGAACGCTGATCGCGGGACCGTTCGCGTCGCGGCTGTTCGCCGAATTCGGCGCGGAAGTGATCAAGATCGAGGATCCGAACGGCGGCGACCCGCTGCGCAAGTGGCGCAAGCTCCATCCGGAGCAGGGCGGCACGTCGCTGTGGTGGTCCGTCCAGGCGCGCAACAAGAAATCGGTCACGCTCAACCTGAAGGCCGACGCCGGCAAGGCGATCGCGCGGCAACTCGCGCGCGAGGCCGATATCGTGATCGAGAACTTCCGCCCGGGCCTGCTCGAAAAGCTCGGGCTCGGCTACGACGTGCTGTCGGCCGACAATCCGGGCCTGGTGATGGTGCGCCTGTCCGGCTACGGGCAGACGGGCCCGTACCGCGACCGGCCCGGCTTTGGCGCGATCGCCGAATCGATGGGCGGGCTGCGTCACATCACTGGCTATCCCGAGTTGCCGCCGCCGCGCATCGGCATCTCGATCGGCGATTCGATCGCCGCGCTGCACGGCGTGATCGGTGCGCTGATGGCGCTGCATCACCGCAAGGTCAACGGCGGTGCGGGGCAGGTGGTCGACGTTGCACTGTATGAAGCCGTTTTCAACATGATGGAAAGCGTGGTGCCCGAATACGGCGTGTACGGGATGGTGCGCGAGCGCACCGGCGCGTCGCTGCCGGGCATCGTGCCGTCGAATACGTACGCGTGCCGCGACGGCAGCATCGTGATCGGCGGCAACAGCGATCCGATCTTCAAGCGGCTGATGAAGGCGATCGAGCGCGACGACCTCGCCGACGATCCCGCGCTTGCGCAAAACGACGGGCGCGTGCCGCGCACGCAGGAGATCGACGAAGCGATTGCCGCGTGGCTCGCGCCGCGCACGATCGACGAAGCGCTCGTCGTGCTCAACGCGGCCGACGTGCCGGCCGGGCGCATCTACAGCGCCGCCGACATGTTCACCGATCCGCAGTTCGTTGCGCGGCAGATGATTCAGCGCTTCAAGCTGGCCGACGGCACTGACATTCCGCTGCCGAACATCACGCCGAAGCTGTCCGACACGCCGGGCGAAACGCGCTGGCTCGGGCCCGAGCTCGGCGAGCATACGGACGAGGTACTGCGCGGCCTCGGCTACGACGCGCCGGCGATTGCCGCACTGCGCGACGCGGGCGCGATTTGAGCACCCCTGGGCCTGGCGCTTCGCGCCAGGCTTCCGGAATCGAGCGTTCCCCGGCGGGGCGCCGTCGGCCGGGGAAAACCCGGGGCGGCGCGGCGTTTTCCTGAGCACGCGGAACGCGGCACCGCAACGTGGCGGCACAGCGTGTCCGGGTGCCCGCAACCGTCCATCCGCAGTCGCCGGACTGTCGCTCTCGCGCCATCTTTCCTCGGTTACAATCGCCGGATGCGAATCCTACTCAGCAACGACGACGGCTATCTCGCCCCCGGTCTCGCCGCGCTCAGCGACGCGCTGCAGCCGCTGGCCGAACTCACGGTGATCGCGCCCGAGCAGAACTGCAGCGGCGCGTCGAATTCCCTCACGCTGTCGCGGCCGCTGTCGGTGCAGCGCGCGGCGAGTACGGGTTTCTTCTACGTGAACGGCACGCCGACCGATTCGGTGCACGTCGCGTTGACGGGGATGGCCGACGCGAGGCCGGACCTCGTCGTCTCCGGGATCAACAACGGCCAGAACATGGGCGAAGACACGCTCTATTCGGGGACAGTTGCAGCCGCCACCGAAGGCATCATGTTCGGCGTGCCGGCGATCGCATTCTCGCTGGTCGACAAGGGCTGGGCCCATCTGGCGGACGCCGCGCGCGTCGCCGCGGAAATCGTCGAGCACTATCTCGCGCATCCGCTGCCGGGCCAGCCGTTGCTGAACGTCAATATTCCGAACCTGCCGTACGACGAACTGAAAGGCTGGAAGGTCACGCGCCTCGGCAAGCGTCATCCGTCGCAGCCGGTGATTCGCCAGACCGACCCGCGCGGCGAACCGATCTACTGGATCGGCGCGGCGGGCGAAGCGCTGGACGCCAGCGACGGCACTGATTTTCACGCAGTGGCAAACGGTTTCGTGTCGATCACGCCGCTGCAGCTGGACCTCACGCATACGCAGATGCTGCCCGCGACTCGCGAATGGGCGCGCGCCGGAGGGCGGGCTTCATGAGCGGCGAGCGCGCGAAGCGGTTCCCGCTCGCGCTCGAAGATCTCAAGCGAGCGCCACGCAAGTCGGAAGGTCGGGTCGGCGAACGCCATGCGGCGGTCGCGGTATCGAAGGCCGCCGACAAGCCCTCGGCCGTGCTGAAGCCGGTTGCGGTGAAGCCTGTTGCGGTGCGAACGGCATTGCCCGGCTCCGCCGCCGCGAAACCGGCGACCGCACCGAAGCCGACCGCGCTGAAGCCCGCGATGCCGAAACCGGCCGCGCCGAGCGTCGCGCCGGCCGGTGCGTTCGCGCTCACGTCGGAACGTGTGCGCGAACGGATGGTCGAACGGCTGCGCGCGAATGGTGTGACCGACGCGCGCGTGCTGGAAGCGATGGCCGCGGTGCCGCGACACATGTTCGTGGATCCGGGGCTTGCGACGCAGGCTTACGAGGATTCGGCGTTGCCGATCGGCCACCAGCAGACCATTTCAAAGCCGTCGGTCGTCGCGCGCATGATCGAGCTCGCGATGGCCGGCCGCACGCTCGAGCGCGTCCTCGAGATCGGCACGGGCTGCGGCTACCAGGCCGCCGTGCTGAGTCACGTGGCGCGCGACGTGTATTCGATTGAACGCATCAAGCCGCTCTACGAGCGCGCGAAGCTGAACCTGCGGCCGCTGCGTGTGCCGAACATCCGTCTGCACTACGGCGACGGGCGTGTCGGCCTGCCGTCCGCGGCCCCGTTCGACGCGATCGTGATCGCGGCGGCGGGGCTCGACGTGCCGCAGGCGCTGCTCGAGCAGCTCGCGATCGGCGGGCGGCTCGTCGCGCCGGTCGGCGCGCAGAGCGGGCAGCACCAGGTGCTCACGCTCGTCGAGCGCGTCGCGCACGCGCAATGGCGAGAGTCACGGCTTGATCGCGTTTTCTTTGTCCCTTTAAAATCCGGAGTAATTTGAAACCGATGAGTATGTTGCGCGCGATGCAAAACAACCGTTCCAGGGAACCGCTCACGCTCGCCCAGCGCGCGATCTGTGTAGCTGCGTTCTCCACGCTTCTGGCCGCCTGTGCGACGCGGCTCGACAACGCGCCCGTCGTCGATCGCTCCGGTTCGCTCGGCACGACCGGCACCGCACAGCCCGCCGCGCCGCTCCCCCCGGCGCCGCCGGGTTATTACCGGGTGAAGCCGGGCGATACCCTGTACCGGATCGCACTCGAAAACGGGCAGAACTATCGCGACATCGCCGCGTGGAACAACCTGGTGAACCCGAATCAGATCGAAGTCGATCAGCTGCTGCGCGTTTCGCCGCAGGCCGGTGCCGCCGTTGCGGGCACGCAGGTCCGCGCGCCGAGCGCGGGCGCAGCCGTGGCGACCGCGCCGCGCAGCAGCGGCCCGGGAACGCCGGCCGCCGGGCCGTCGTCGGCGGTCGCGACGTCGCCTGCCGCGGCAGCCGCATCGAGCGATACGGCAGCCGCGCCGAGCGGCCCCGTGACGTTCGCGTGGCCCGCGCGCGGGCCGGTGCTGAACGGTTTCGATGACGCGAAGAACAAGGGCGTCAATATCGGCGGCACGGCCGGCGAGACCGTGAAGGCGGCGGCTGACGGCCGCGTCGTCTACTCCGGCAATGGTCTGCGCGGCTACGGCAACCTCATTATCATCAAGCACGATGCAACTTACCTCACGGCGTATGCACACAATCGCGCTTTGATGGTAAAAGAGGGGGACGCGGTAACGAAGGGGCAGAAGATCGCCGAGATGGGGAACAGCGATTCCGACCGCGTGATGCTGCATTTCGAGGTTCGCCGGCAGGGTAAACCTGTCGATCCGCTGAAGTATTTGCCGCCTCAATAACCGAGACGACCATGCCGAAATCGAAGCGCCACGAGCCGCAAGCCGAGTCTGAGAAGATCAGTCGTGCCACGCAAGCGTCGGTGGGGCGAGCTGGTGCTTCGACGGACGACGAAGACGACGTCGCGGACAACGAGCGTGACCTCGAGGCACGCGACTCCGACGCGGAAGGTGGCGACGACGAGCGCGAAGGCCGCGCCGAGGCCGCGCCCGATGTCGACGATTTCCGCACGATGCTGCAGGCCGAGCTCACGGCCGACACGATCCAGCATTACCTGAACCGCATCAGCGTGAAGCCGCTGCTCACCGTCGAGGAGGAGCAGCGCTATTCGCGTCTGGCCAAGGCCGGCGAATTCGAGGCGCGGCAGGTGATGATCGAGCGCAACCTGCGCCTCGTCGTCAGCATCGCGAAGGGGTATCTGAACCGTGGCGTGCCGCTGCTCGACCTGATCGAGGAGGGCAACCTCGGCCTGATGCATGCGATCGAAAAATTCGACCCGACGCGCGGCTTTCGTTTTTCTACGTATGCGACGTGGTGGATCCGGCAGAGCATCGAGCGTGCGATCATGAACCAGGCGCGCACGGTGCGCCTGCCCGTGCACGTGATCCGCGAACTGAACCAGGTGCTGCGCGCGAAGCGCCACCTCGAAAAGAACTCGATGTCGACGGGCGAAGCGGCCGAGCGCCGCGAAGCCAGCATCGACGACATCGCCTATCTCACCGGCAAGACCGCCGAGGAAGTCACCGACATCCTCGCGCTCAACGAGCACACGGCGTCGCTCGACGCGCCGCTCGATCTCGATCCGGCGAGCAGCCTGCTCGACCTGCTGCCCGACGACCAGAGCCAGTCGCCTGACGCCGAGGTGCAGCACCGCGAGCTCGAGACGCTGACGCGCGCGTGGCTGTCGCGGCTGTCCGACAAGCATCGGCACGTAATCGAGCGCCGCTTCGGCCTGAACCACATCGAGCCGGCGACCCTCGAGGAGCTGGCCGACGAGATGGGGCTCACGCGCGAGCGCGTGCGCCAGATCCAGCAGGAAGCGCTGGTGCGCCTCAAGCGGTTTTTCGCCTCCAACGGCGTGCGCAAGGACGCCGTTCTGTAACTGATGACTCCGATTCTTGTTTTTGACATCGAGACCATTCCCGATGTCGACGGCATTCGCCGTCTGGAAGACCTGCCCGCAACGCTCGACGATGCCGCGGTGGCCGAACATGCGTTCGCTGCCCGCCGCGAGAAGACGGGCAGCGATTTCCTGCCGCACCACCTGCAACGCATCGCGGCGATTTCGTGCGTGTTTCGCGACAACAACGGTTTTCGTGTGCGTTCGCTCGGCACGCCGCAGGACAACGAAGCGACGCTGATCCAGTCGTTCTACCGCGTGATCGAGAAATACACGCCGCAGCTCGTGTCGTGGAACGGCGGCGGCTTCGATCTGCCGGTGCTCCATTACCGCGCGCTCGTGCACGGCATTCCCGCGTCTCGCTACTGGGATCTCGGCGAGGACGACCGCGATTTCAAGTGGAACAACTACATCTCGCGCTACCACTCGCGGCATACCGACCTGATGGATGTGCTCGCGATGTATCAGGCGCGCGCGAACGCGCCGCTCGATGCACTCGCGAAGATGTGCGGCTTTCCGGGCAAGCTCGGGATGGACGGTAGCCAGGTGTGGCCGGCGTTCCAGGCTGGGCGGATCGAGGAAATCCGCAACTATTGCGAAACCGACGTCGTCAATACCTACCTGCTGTATTGCCGGTTCCAGTTGATGCGCGGCGGCCTGACGCCGAGCGAGTATGCGGACGAGATCCTGCTCGTGAAGAACTCGCTTGCGCAGGAGCCTGCATCGCACTGGCCCGAATACCTGGCCGGCTTCGACGCGTAGCGAGGGCGAGGTGCGCCACGACCGGTGGCGCGATCATGTCAGTTCGAGCAGCACCGGCTGGTGATCGGATGCGCGCGCGTCGCCGTCGATTTCGCAGCGCGTGACACGCGGCAGCAGCGTATCGGTCACGAACACGAAGTCGCACGCGAGCGGCCCCTCCGACCATTGAACCGTATCGTAGACACCGGCCGTTGGCGGTGGCGTGCGGCCGGGGTGCCGGGCGACCCATGCGTCGACGAAGCGCGGCGCCTCTGCGATCGGCTCCAGGAATCGGCAATAGGCCTCGCTGCCGAACGCGCTGTTGAAGTCGCCACAGACGATCGCGTCGCACGGCTGGCCGGTCGCGCTGAACGGCCCCTCGGCGGTTTCGGCAGGCGCCGGCCGTGCCGCGTGC
>NZ_JAAGPG010000390.1:0-8256 GCF_017104665.1 Burkholderia sp. Se-20378
CGCCGGTCGCGCTTCGTCGGCCGGCCGTGCAATTCGGCCGCCGGCTCGCGATACGTGCGGCGCCGCTCCAGTTCGGCGAGCCGCGCGGCCCGCCCCGCTTCCGTTTCCGCGTAGAGCGTCTGCGCGACGCTCGCCGGCCCGCGCACGTCGCACACGCCAAGCACGGCAATGTGCCAGACGATGCCGTCGATCGCAATCTCGACCTCGTCGCCCACGCGCACTTCCTTCGCCGGCTTGACCGCCGCGCCGCCGATCTTCACGTGCCCCTTGTCTACCGCATCGGTCGCGAGCGAGCGCGTCTTGAAGAACCGGGCCGCCCATAGCCATTTGTCGATGCGCAGCTTCGCGCCCGGTTCGGTCGATATCTTGTAATTCATCGCAGCCTCCGCCGGGCCGCCCCAAGGAGGCTGACCGCCCCCTCGGGGGGCAGTGAACGAAGTGAGCGTGGGGGTCGTTTCATCTCAGCTCACCGTTTCGGGCTGCGCGGCCCTGACCGGCCAGCCCTGCAGATTCTCGGCGACGATCTCGCCGAGCGCGCCGATCCACGCGGGCGCGCCGTTCAGGCACGGAATGCGGTGGAACGCCTTGCCGCCGCCGGCGAGGAACTCGTCGCGCACTTCCATGCCGATCTCCTCGATCGTCTCCAGGCAGTCGGCCGTGAAACCGGGACAGAACACGTCGGCCCGCCGCACGCCGGCCTCGCCGAACTCGCGCAGCGTCGGCGCGGTGTAAGGCTGCAGCCATTCGGCCTTGCCGAAACGCGACTGGAACGTGACGCGGCATTCGGTCGTCGACAGCCCGAGCGCGGCCATCAGCAGCGCACCCGTCTGCTGGCACTGGTCGTGATAGGGGTCGCCGAGGTCGAGCGTGCGCTTCGGCACGCCGTGAAAGCTCAGCACGAGCTTGTCGCCGGCCGCGAAATCGGGCCGGCCGTGCTGCGCCCAATATTGGCGCACCTGCTCGGCCAGCGCATGGATATAGGCCGGATGGTCGGCGTAGTGCCGCACCGTGCGCACCTCGGGCTGGTTGCGCATGCGCGCGAGCGCGTCGAAAGCGGCGTCGAAGGCCGTGGCCGTGGTCGACGCCGAGTATTGCGGATACATCGGCATCAGCAGCACGCGCTCGACGCCCGCACGCTTGAACTGCGCGAGCGCGTGCGAAATGTTCGGGCTGCCGTAGCGCATCGCGTAGTCGACCGTCACGTGATAGCCGTTCGACGTGAGCAGATGCCGCACGCTGTCCGTCTGGCGCTCCGTGTGCACGCGCAGCGGCGAGCCCTCGGGCATCCAGACCGCCGCGTATTTTTTGGCGGACGCACGGCCGCGCAGCGGCAGGATCAGTGTGCGCAGCAGCACTTGCCAGACGGCCTGCGGGATCTCGACGACCCGCGGATCCGACAGGAATTCAGCCAGGTAGCGCCGCACCGCGCGCGGCGTAGGGGCGTCGGGCGTGCCGAGATTGATCAGCAGCACACCGATGCGATGGGCAGCCGCGGTGCTCGAAGGCGGCTCAAGATCGAAACGCATGGGCAATTACGTGCTCGGGGCACGGGACCGGACGGCTCTCAATTATAGCGGGCCGCCCCGCACCGGTCGGCTGGCCGTTCGGCCGACTGCCTACTTACGCAGTGTCGCGGCACGATGACGGGGCGGGATCGGGCTAGCGATGGCGGGCTACTGCTGGCTCAGCGTGAGCGACAGCAGGCGCGCGGTGATGTCGACGATCGGTATCACGCGGTTGTACGCCATGCGGGTCGGGCCGATCACGCCGAGCGTGCCGACGATCTGCCCGTTCACCTCGTAAGGCGCGGTGACGACGCTCATTTCCTCGATCGGCACGAGCGTCGATTCGCCGCCAATGAAGATCTGCACGCCCTGGGCGTGGCTCGACACGTCGAGCAGTTGCAGGAGGCCCGTCTTTTGGTCGAATACGTCGAACAGCTTGCGCAGCCGCGCCATGTCGGACGACAGATCCGCCACCTCGAGCAGGTTGCGCTCGCCGGAAATCAGCACGGTGTCCTCGGTGTCGGGCACCTCGGTGCTGGCCGTCACGGCCGCGTGCATCAGCGCGGTCATGTCGCCGCGCAACTGGTCGATCTCGTCGCGCAGGCGGCGGCGCACCTCGTCGAACGACAATCCGGCGAAATGCGCGTTGATGTAGTTGGACGCCTCGGTCAGTTGCGACGGCGAGTAATCGCGCGGCGTCGCGAGCATCCGGTTCTGCACGTCGCCCTCGGGCGTGACGATGATCAGCAGGATGCGCTTGTCCGACAGGCGCATGAACTCGATCTGCTTGAACACGTGGCTGCGGCGCGGCGTCAGCACGACGCCCGCGAACTGCGACAGGTTCGACAGCACGCTCGCGGCGGCGGCCACGACCCGCTGCTGCGGCTCGCCGGCCTGCAGCGTGTTCTGCACCTGCCGCGCGACGGCTTCGGCGTCGATCGGCGCCTCGACCGTCAGCATCGTGTCGACGAACAGCCGGTAGCCGCGCGGCGTCGGCACGCGGCCGGCCGACGTGTGCGGGCTCGACACGAGGCCGAGTTCCTCCAGGTCGGACATCACGTTGCGGATCGTCGCCGGGCTCAGCTCGAGCCCGGAGTAACGGGACAACGTGCGCGATCCGACTGGCTGACCGTCGGCGATATACCGTTCGATCAGGGTTTTCAGGAGGGTTCGTGCGCGAGGATCTAGCATGGTGGAAAATTTTAGCGCAACCGCGCGACCGCGGCGAGTGGCGTCGGCTACCGTTGCGCGGGCCGGCCCGATCCGGCCCCGCCTGCGCACAGCCGGTTCTTTTCGTCAACGAGCTATGGTGTAATGCCGGCATGAAAACCGGTAATCAGTTCAACACTGTCGCGCTCGTCGGCCGGAGCAACACGCCCAACATCGCCGAGCCGCTCGCCACGCTGGCCGCCTGCATCGCCAAGCGGGGCTTCGAGGTCGTCTTCGAAGCCGAGACCGCGCGCGAGATCGGCATCACCGGCTACCCGGCGCTGACCCCGGCCGAAATCGGGGCGCGCGCCGACGTGGCGGTCGTGCTGGGCGGCGACGGGACGATGCTCGGCATCGGCCGTCAGCTCGCGCCGTACAAGACGCCGCTGATCGGGATCAACCACGGGCGGCTCGGCTTCATCACCGATATCGCGGCGGCCGACATGCAGGCGCTCGTCCCGGTGATCCTGTCCGGCAAGTTCGAGCGCGAGGAGCGCGCGCTGCTCGAAGCCCGAATCATGCGCGACGGCGAACCGATCTACCACGCGATCGCCTTCAACGACGTCGTCGTGAACCGCAGCGGCTTCTCCGGGATGGTCGAGCTGCGCGCATCGGTCGACGGCCGGTACATGTACAACCAGCGTTCGGACGGCCTGATCGTCGCCACGCCGACCGGCTCGACCGCTTACGCGCTGTCGTCGGCCGGCCCGATCCTCCATCCGCAACTGGCGGGCATCGTGCTCGTGCCGATCGCGCCGCATGCGCTGTCGAACCGGCCGATCGTGCTGCCCGACGATTCAAAGATTGCGATCCAGATCGTCGGCGGGCGCGACGTCAACGTGAACTTCGACATGCAGTCGTTCACCGCGCTCGAACTGAACGACACGATCGAAGTGCGCCGCTCGAAGCACACGGTGCCGTTCCTGCACCCGATCGGCTACAGCTACTACGCAACGCTGCGCAAGAAGCTGCACTGGAACGAACACGCCTCGAACGAAGACGACAAGGCGTCCTGACGCCGCTCCGCCCGACACCATGCTCCGCCACCTCTCGATCCGCGACTTCGTCATCGTCGCCGCGCTCGATCTCGAATTCGACAGCGGCTTTTCCGTCTTTTCCGGCGAAACCGGCGCCGGAAAATCGATCCTGATCGACGCCCTTGCCCTCGCGCTCGGCGAACGCGCCGACGCGAGCGTCGTGCGCATCGGCTGCGGCCGCGCCGACATCACCGCCGAATTCACGCAGCACGACCGCGTCGCGCGCTGGCTCGACGAACACGCGTTCGACGCCGAGGACACCGTGATGCTGCGCCGCGTGATCGACGCGAACGGCCGGTCGCGCGCGTTCATCAACGGCACCAGCGCAACGCTCGCACAACTGCGCGAGCTCGGCGAAATGCTCGTCGACATCCACGGCCAGCATGCGCACCAGCTGCTGATGCGGCCCGACGCGCAGCGCGAGCTGTTTGATACGCACGCGGGGCTCGTCGCCGACGCCGCAAACGTCGCGCGCGCATGGCGCGTGTGGCGCGACGCGACGCAGGCGATCGAGGCCGCAAAAGCGCACGAGCGCGAGCTGCAGCTCGAACGCGAAAAGCTCGCCTGGCAGCTCGCCGAGCTCGACAAGCTCGCGCCGCAGCCCGGCGAATGGGACGAAGTCAGCAACGAGCACAAGCGCCTGTCGCATTCGGCGAACCTGATCGAAGGCGTGCGCGGCGCGCTCAACGCACTGTCCGAGTCCGACGACGCGATGCTCGCGCAGCTCGGCGCGATCGTGTCGAAGCTGCGCAGCCTCGCCGACTACGACACCACGCTCGGCGACGCGCTCGCGTCGCTCGAACCGGCCGAGATCCAGCTGCAGGAAGCCGTCTATTCGCTGTCGCACTATGCGCAGCGTGTCGATCTCGATCCCGAACGGCTCGCGCAGGTCGAAACGCGCCTCGATGCGCTGCACTCGACCGCCCGCAAGTTCCGCTTGCCGCCCGACACGCTGCACGAAGAACACGCGGCCCGCCGCGCGCAGCTCGCCGCACTCGATGCGGCCGCCGATCTCGGCGCGCTCGAAGCGGTGCAGGCCAAGGCGCGGGAAGCCTATCTCGCCGACGCCAGGCATCTGTCCAAGGCACGCACCCAGGCCGCCAAGACGCTCGGCACGGCCGTCACGGCCGGCATGCAGGAGCTGTCGATGGCAGGCGGGAGCTTCGAGGTCGCGCTCGTGCCGCTCGCCGACGGCGGCCCGCACGGGCTCGAGCAGGTCGAATTCCGGGTCGCCGGGC
Organism: Burkholderia sp. Se-20378; assembly: GCF_017104665.1. Classification (NCBI taxonomy): domain Bacteria; kingdom Pseudomonadati; phylum Pseudomonadota; class Betaproteobacteria; order Burkholderiales; family Burkholderiaceae; genus Burkholderia; species Burkholderia sp. Se-20378. The sequence goes on from NZ_JAAGPG010000390.1 coordinate 4,990, forward strand.
ACGCTGGTGTGCCGCTACGGCCGCTCGCGAAGGTTGCGTCGGGCGGCGAACTCGCGCGGATCAGCCTCGCGCTCGCGGTAATCGCCAGCGCGGCAAGCCCGACGCCGACGCTGATCTTCGACGAAGTCGATACGGGGATCGGCGGCGGTGTCGCCGAAGTGGTCGGCCGCCTGCTGCACCAGCTCGGGCGCGATCGCCAGGTGCTGTGCGTGACGCACCTGCCGCAGGTCGCCGCGCGCGGCGACCACCACTTCCAGGTTGCGAAGGGCTCCGACGACCGTGGCGGCACGGTGTCGTCGGTCATCGCGCTCGATCGCGCCAACCGGATCGAGGAAGTCGCGCGGATGCTCGGCGGGCTCGAGATCACGGCCACGACGCGCAAGCACGCGAAGGAAATGCTGGCGGCCTGACGCCGGCCATCCGTTTTCCGTTCATCGAATGCAAAAAGACCGGCGCACGCGCCGGTCTTTTTTTGGCATGGCGGCGCGATCTCGCCCGCCCTGCCGCACCGCATCGAACGGCCGTTTCAATTATCCGTTTCAACCGCCCCGAACACGCGTGTCCATAGCGCCGTCACGGCCGCCCGCTCGTCGGCCACCACGGCCGGATCGACCCGCGCCTTCTCCATCCCGTCGAGTCGCAGCTTGTGCTGCAGCTTCCGGTACTTGCGGTACGCCGCGCCGACCCGCTCGGCCTCGTCCTCGCCCATCAGCCCGAAGCGCGCGACCTCGCGCAGCAGCGCGATGTTGCCCGTATTGCGGATCAGCTCGGCGTCGCTCGACGCGTGCAGCAGCACCCAGTACTGGACGATGAACTCGATGTCGACCATCCCGCCGCGATCGTGCTTCAGGTCGAACAGCTCGGTCTGGTTCGGGTGGCCGGCGAACACCTTGCCGCGCATGTCGACGATTTCCTTCGCGAGCACGCCGCCGTCGCGCGGCGTCGTCAGCACCTGCTGGCGAATCGCCTCGAAGTCTGTGCCGATCTGCGCGTCGCCCGCACTGTAACGGGCGCGCGTCAGCGCCTGGTGCTCCCAGACCCACGCGGTATTCGCGGCATCGCCCTCGCGCAACTGGTAGCGACGGAACGCGTCGAGATCGGTGACGAGCAGCCCGGCCTCGCCGTTCGGCCGCAGCCGCAGGTCGATGTCGAACAGCGCGCCCGCCCCGGTCGCGGTGGTGAGCCACGTGATCAGCCGCCGCGTGAAAGTCGTGTAGACGTCCGCCGAGCGCTCGTCCGCGTCGTCGTACAGGAAGATCAGGTCGAGATCCGATGCGTAGCCGAGCTCCTTGCCGCCCAGCTTGCCGTACGCGATCACCGCGAACTTCGGCACGTCGCGATGGCGCTTCGCGAGCTGCGACCAGACGACTTCGATCGTCACGTCGAGCACCGCGTCGGCCAGTTCCGACAGTCGGTCGCTCACGTGTTCGACCGACAGTTGCCCAGCGAGATCGATCAGCAGGATCCGGAATACCTCCGCGTGCTGCGCGTGCCGCAGCAGGTCCATCTGTTGCTCGGGGCCGTCGGCCGCGGCAAGGCGCGCACGCAGTGCGTCCTTGAACGCGGGCCAGTCGAACGGGCTCGCGATCGCCTCGTCGTCGAGCAGTTCGTCGAGCAGCTGCGGATGGCGGATCAGGTAGCCGCCGCCCCAGCGCGTCGCGCCGAGCACCGACAGCACGCGGTCGAGCGCGGCCGGATATTCGGTCAGCAGCGCGAGATAGACGCCGCGCCGGCTGACCGTCTCGAGCAGGTCGAACAGGCGCACGACCGTATCGTCGCGGCGCGCCGCGTCGATCTTCGGCGCGGCGTCGAGCGCCCGCTGCGCGACGCTGTCGAAGCGCTGCCGGCTCTTTTCCGGCAGGCCCGAGTAGCGCGACGACTGCCAGATCGCGCGCAACCGGCCGAGCACCGCGGCCGGATCGGTAAAGCCGAGGCCGTCGAGACGCGCGACCAGTGCGTCGTCCTCGCCGTCGTCGGCCAGCGCGCCGCTCCAGATCCACGCGGCGGCCGTGTCGTCGCCGGCCGCGCACGGTGCGCCGCTCGCCTTGTCGGCAAAAATCTGGTCGAACTGCGCTTCGACGAACGTGCGGTGGCCATCCAGCACCGTCATCAGCGCTGCATAGTCGGCAAAGCCGAGCGATGCAGCCAGCGCCGCGCGTTCGTCCGGCTCGACCGGCATCGCGTGCGTCTGCGCGTCGTTGCGGTACTGCAGCCGGTGCTCGAGCGTGCGCAGGAAGTTATAGGCGTCGGTCAGGCCCGCGCGCACATCCTCGCCGATCAGCCCGCGCGCCTGCGCATGGCGCAGCACCGCGAGCGTCGGCCGCACGCGGAATTCCGCATCCTGACCGCCGCGGATCAGCTGGAACACCTGCGCGCTGAACTCGATCTCGCGGATCCCGCCGCGCCCGAGCTTGATGTCGTCGGCCTTGTCGGGCCGCATCGACGCGCGGCGCGCGGCTTCCTGCCGGATCTGCTGGTGCAGCGAGCGGATCGCGCCGATCACGCCGAAGTCGAGATAGCGGCGGTACACGAACGGCTTGACGATCGACTCGAGCTGCGACTCCAGCCGCTGCGCTGCGTCGCTGTCGCCTTCCGATACGAGCCGCCCCTTGATCCACGCATAGCGCTCCCACTCGCGCCCCTGCACGTAGAAATACTCTTCGAGCATGCCGAGGCTGCAGACGAGCGGCCCCGAATCGCCGTTCGGACGCAGCCGCATGTCGACGCGAAACACGTAGCCGTCGGCTGTGACTTCCGACAACACGCCGATCAGCCGCCGGCCGAGCCGCGTGAAATATTCCTGCGTGGACAGCGGCGAGCGCGCGCCGCCGGTCGTCTCGCCGTCGTCCTCGTAGACGAAGATCAGGTCGATGTCCGACGACACGTTCAGCTCGCGGCCGCCGAGCTTGCCCATCCCGACCACGCCGAGCACGACGCGCTGGCCGTCGGCGCCGCGCGGCTCGCCGTACAGCGCCTCGAGCTCGGTCGACAGCAGCGCGAGCGAGCGCTGCACGGCCACTTCCGCGAGATCGGTCATCGCGCCCGTCACCTCGGTGACGTCCGCCAGCCCGCGCAGGTCGCGCTCCGCCACCGCGCCGAATGCCTCGGCGCGCAGTTGCCGCAGTGCGCGCTTCGCTCGGAAGAGCGTCGTGTAGGGCCAGAGCGTGCGCCAGCGTGTAGGTCTCTGTGGTCGCCGCATCATTAACAGAAAAAACAGCTCGCGTCGCACAGGCTCTCGGTCCACCACGCCGATCACATGACGCCACC
>NZ_JAAGPG010000391.1:0-8316 GCF_017104665.1 Burkholderia sp. Se-20378
CGCGCCGACCAGCGAGCCGAAATGCAGCGGGCCGGTGGGCGACGGCGCGAAGCGGCCGCGATAGCCGGTCATCGGGGCGCGGGGCAGTGTGCGCTTACGCGGCGCTGGCTGCGGGTGCGCAGGCCGGGCACGACTGGCCGGGCACGTAGCTCGGCGACTGTTGCGCTTCCGGCGTGACGACCGCGCGGCATGCGAAGCACGTGACGTTTTCGGTGGGCTGGAGTTGCGGGTTCAGCGCGGTGCGGTAATCGAACACGAAGCAGTCGCCGTGATAGTGCGCGCCGCCGACTTCCTCGAAGTACTTCAGGATCCCGCCTTCGAGCTGGTACACGTTCTCGATGCCGATTTCCTTCATGTGGATCGCGGCTTTCTCGCAGCGGATGCCGCCCGTGCAGAACGACACGACCGTCTTGCCTTCGAGGTCGGCGCGGTTCGCGTCGATCACTTCCGGGAATTCGCTGAACTTGTCGATCCGGTAGTCGAGTGCGTCGTCGAACGTGCCGACGTCGACTTCGAATGCATTGCGCGTGTCGAGCATCACGACCGGGCGGCCCGTGTCGTCGTGGCCGCGGTCGAGCCACGTCTTCAGCGTCTGTGCGTCGACGAACGGCGCGCGGCCGAGTTCCGGCTTGATCGCCGGCTTCTTCATCGTGATGATCTCGCGCTTCAGGCGCACGAGCATGCGGCGGAACGGCTGCGAGTCGGACAGGCTTTCCTTGAACTGCAGCGTCGCGAATTTGCCTTCGAACAGCGGATCGTGGCGGAGGTACGCGATGAACGCGTCGGCGGCTTCGCGCGTGCCGGCGATGAACAGGTTGATGCCTTCCGGCGCGAGCAGGATCGTGCCGCGCAGGTCGAGTTCGTTGCAGCGGGCGGTGACGAGCGGGCGCCATTGCTCGTTCGTGTCGAGCGACACGAAGTGGTAGGCGGCGAGGTTGACGATGGTCATGATGGTCCGACGGGAAAACGGCCGCACGGCGGCCCGCAAAAAAGGGTGCGAAGCCGGGGCGTTGATTCGAAAAACCGTATTATCCCGCAAACCGCGCCCAGGCCGGCATCCTGCCGTTTGGCCAGCCGCGCGACGTGCGGTCGCGTGCATCGGCCGAACGGCCAGGGCGGGGATTTTTTGGGCAGCCTGCGCGGCGGGCCGGCTACAATAGCGCCCATGTCAGATCCCCGCTTCGTCCATCTTCGCGTTCACTCCGAATTCTCGATTGCCGACGGCATCGTGCGCATTGACGACATCGTCAAGGCGGCGGCCGCAGACGGTCAGGGCGCGCTCGCGCTCACCGATCTCGGCAACGCATTCGGCCTCGTCCGTTTCTACCAGGAAGCCCGCGGCAAGGGCATCAAGCCGATCGCCGGCTGCGACGTCTGGATCGCCAATCCGGACGACCGCGACAAGCCGTCGCGGCTGCTGCTGCTCGTCAAGGACAAGGTCGGCTACCTGAATCTGTGCGAGTTGCTGTCGAAGGCGTGGCTTACGAACCAGTACCGCGGCCGTGCGGAACTCGACGCGAGCTGGCTCGACGGCGAGCTTTCGCAGGGGCTGCTTGCGCTGTCGGGCGCGCAACAGGGCGATATCGGGCTCGCGCTTGCCGCGGGCAACGAAGAGGCCGCGCGCCGTCACGCCGAGCGCTGGGCGAAGGTGTTCCCGGGCGGTTTCTACATCGAGCTGCAGCGTTACGGCCAGCCGGGCGCCGAGGCGTACATCCAGCAGGCCGCGACGCTCGCCGCGGCGCTGAAGCTGCCGGTCGTCGCGACGCACCCGACGCAGTTCATGACCGACGACGATTTCACCGCGCACGAAGCGCGCGTGTGTATCTCGGAAGGCGACATCCTCGCGAACCCGCGGCGCCAGAAGCGGTTCACGACCGATCAGTATTTCCGCACGCAGGACGACATGGCCGCGCTGTTCGCCGACCTGCCGTCGGCGATCGCGAACACGGTCGAAGTCGCGAAGCGCTGCAACCTGAAGCTCGAGCTCGGCAAGCCGAAACTGCCGCTGTTCCCGACGCCGGACGGCATGTCGCTCGACGACTACCTGGTCCAGCTGTCGAAGGAAGGGCTCGAGACCCGTCTTGCGCAGCTGTATCCGGCCGAAGCCGAACGCGATGCGCAGCGCGACACGTATTACAAGCGACTCGAATTCGAGTGCGGGACCATCACGAAGATGGGCTTCCCGGGCTACTTCCTGATCGTCGCGGACTTCATCAACTGGGCGAAGAACAACGGCGTGCCGGTCGGCCCGGGCCGCGGCTCGGGCGCCGGTTCGCTGGTCGCGTACGCGCTCGGCATTACCGACCTCGACCCGCTGCGCTACAACCTGCTGTTCGAGCGTTTCCTGAACCCGGAACGCGTGTCGATGCCCGACTTCGACATCGACTTCTGCCAGCACGGCCGCGACCGCGTGATCCAGTACGTGAAGGAGAAGTACGGCGCGGACGCCGTGTCGCAGATCGCCACCTTCGGCACGATGGCCGCGAAGGCGGCCGTGCGCGACATCGGCCGCGTGCTCGACCTCGGCTACATGTTCACCGACGGCATCGCGAAGCTGATCCCGTTCAAGCCGGGCAAGCACGTGACGATCGCCGACGCGATGAAGGAAGAGCCGCAGCTGCAGGAGCGCTACGACCACGAGGACGAAGTGCACCAGCTGCTCGATCTCGCGCAGCGCGTCGAGGGCCTCACGCGTAACGTCGGGATGCACGCGGGCGGCGTGCTGATCGCGCCCGGCAAGCTGACCGATTTCTGCCCGCTGTACACGCAGGGCGACGACGGCGGCGTGGTCAGCCAGTACGACAAGGACGACGTCGAAGCCGTCGGCCTCGTGAAGTTCGACTTTCTGGGTCTCACGACGCTGACGATCCTCGACTGGGCCGAGCGCTACATCCGCCGCCTCGATCCGTCGAAGGCCGACTGGTCGCTCGCGCAGGTGCCGCTCGACGATCCCGCCTCGTTCCAGATCCTGAAGAAGGCCAACACGGTCGCGGTGTTCCAGCTGGAAAGCCGCGGGATGCAGGGCATGCTGAAGGATGCGCAGCCCGACCGCTTCGAGGACATCATCGCGCTCGTGTCGTTGTACCGTCCGGGCCCGATGGACCTGATTCCGAGCTTCTGCGCACGGAAGCACGGCCGCGAGAAGGTCGACTATCCGGATCCGCGCGTCGAACCCGTCCTGAAAGAGACCTACGGCATCATGGTCTATCAGGAGCAGGTGATGCAGATGGCGCAGATCATCGGCGGCTACTCGCTCGGCGGCGCGGACTTGCTGCGTCGCGCGATGGGCAAGAAGAAGCCCGAGGAGATGGCCAAGCACCGCGAGATCTTCGCGGAGGGCGCGGCGACGAACGGCCTCACGCGCGAGAAGTCCGACGAGATCTTCGACTTGATGGAGAAGTTCGCGGGCTACGGCTTCAACAAGTCGCACGCGGCCGCCTATGCGCTGCTCGCGTACTACACCGCGTGGCTGAAGGCGCACCATCCGGCCGAATTCATGGCGGCCAACATGACGCTGGCGATGGACGACACCGACAAGGTGAAGATCCTGTTCGACGATTGCGTCGTGAACAACCTCGCCGTGCTGCCGCCGGACATCAACCAGTCGCATTACCGCTTCGAGCCGGTCGCCGAAGCCGACGGCAAGCGCTCGCGCACGATCCGCTACGGTCTCGGCGCGGTGAAGGGCAGCGGCCAGAATGCGATCGAGGAAATCCTGCGCGCCCGCGAGGAAAAGACGTTCACCGACCTGTTCGACTTCTGCGAGCGGATCGACCGGCGCGTCGTCAACCGCCGCACGGTCGAGGCGCTGATCCGTGCCGGCGCGTTCGATTCGCTGAACACGAACCGTGCGCAGCTGATCGCGTCGGTGCCGCTGGCGATGGAAGCGGCCGACCAGGCCGAGGCGAACGCGATGCAGGCCGGCCTGTTCGACATGGGCGCCGAGTCGCCGCACGCGCATGCGCTGGTCGACGAGCCTGCGTGGGACGACAAGCGCCGCCTGCAGGAAGAAAAGGGCGCACTCGGCTTCTACCTGTCCGGCCACCTGTTCGACGCGTATCGCGACGAGGTGCGCCGCTTCGTGCGGCAGAAGGTCGGCGACCTGAAGGAAGGGCGCGACAAGCTCGTGGCCGGCATCATCGCGTCGCTGCGCACGCAGATGACCCAGCGCGGCAAGATGCTGATCGCGCTGCTCGACGATGGCTCGGGCCAGTGCGAGATCACGATCTTCAACGAGCAGTTCGAGGCGAATAAAGCGCTGTTCAAGGAAGACGAGCTGCTGATCGTGCAGGGGCAGGCGCGCAACGATGCGTTCACGGGCGGCATCCGCTTCACGGCCGATACCGTGATGGATCTCGAGCGCGGGCGCAGCCGCTATGCGCAGGCCGTTCGGCTGACGATGAACGGCAACGCCGACGCGGCCGCACTGCGCCGCGTGCTCGAGCCGCACGTGTCGAAGGACGATCCGGCGGCGAGCGTGGTCGAAGCGCCGGCGCCGCGCGGCGGCGCGGGGGTGGTAGCGGAGAGCGGCGCCAGCGCGGCGGCCTCCACCGGCCTGTCGTCGGCCAACAGCTCGATCACCTCGCTGTCGACTTCCACGTCGACGGGTCTGTCGTCGGCCACCAGCTCGATCGGTTCGCTGTCCACCGGCCTCAGCTCGACGAATAGCTCGGTGACGTCGCTGTCCTCGTCGACCTCGACAGGCCTCTCGTCGGCCACCAGCTCGATCGGTTCGCTGTCCACCGGCCTCAGCTCGACGAATAGCTCGGTGACGTCGCTGTCGACTTCCACGTCGACCGGCCTGTCGTCGGCCACCAGCTCGATCGGTTCGCTTTCCACCGGCCTCAGCTCGACGAATAGCTCGGTGACGTCGCTGTCGACTTCGACGTCGACTGGTCTGTCGTCGGCCACCAGCTCGATCGGTTCGCTTTCCACCGGCCTCAGCTCGACGAATAGCTCGGTGACGTCGCTGTCGACTTCCACGTCGACGGGTCTGTCGTCGGCCAACAGCTCGATCGGTTCGCTGTCCACCGGCCTCTCGTCGACCAATAGCTCGGTCACTTCGCTGTCGACTTCGACCTCGACGGGTCTGTCGTCGGCTAACAGCTCGATCACCTCGCTGTCGACTTCCACGTCGACGGGTCTCTCGTCGGCCAACAGCTCGATCACCTCGCTGTCCACCTCGACCTCGACCGGTCTGTCGTCGGCCACCAGCTCGATCGGTTCGCTGTCCACCGGTCTTAGCTCGACGAATAGCTCGGTGACGTCGCTGTCGACTTCGACCTCGACGGGTCTGTCGTCGGCCACCAGCTCGATCGGCTCGCTGTCCACCGGTCTTAGCTCGACGAATAGCTCGGTGACGTCGCTGTCGACTTCGACTTCGACGGGCCTGTCGTCCGCCAATAGCTCGATCGGCTCGCTGTCGACCGGCCTCTCGTCGACCAACAGCTCGGTCACTTCGCTGTCGACCGGCCTCAGCTCGACGAATAGCTCGGTGACGTCGCTGTCCTCGTCGACTTCGACGGGTCTGTCGTCGGCCACCAGCTCGATCACCTCGCTGTCCACCTCGACCTCGACCGGTCTGTCGTCGGCCACCAGCTCGATCGGTTCGCTGTCCACCGGCCTCAGCTCGACGAATAGCTCGGTGACGTCGCTGTCCTCGTCGACTTCGACGGGCCTCTCGTCGGCCACCAGCTCGATCGGCTCGCTGTCCACGTCGACCTCGACTGCGATCAATGCCGCGAAGACGCACTACTACAGCGTCAACGACGGTGGCGTGCAACAAGCCAATTACAACAACGACGGCGCAACGGGCATCAACTCGCTCGCAGCCGGTGTAGCCGCCACTGCCGCGGGCGCGAGCAGCGTCGCCGTCGGCAATGCTGCGAACGCAGCAGGCGCAAGCAGCGTCGCCGTCGGCAATGCCGCGAACGCGAACGCAAGCAGCGCGGTCGCGATCGGCCCGAACGCCGTCGCGAGCAACGTCGGCAGCGTCGCGCTGGGCAGCGGCTCCGTCACGGCCGCGGCCAACCCGACACCTACCGGTACCGTCGGCGGCGTAACCAGCACGTTCGCAGGCGGCAATCCGACGAGCGTGGTCAGCGTTGGCAGTTCGACCAACCAGCGCCAGGTCACGAACGTTGCGGCCGGCGCGATCTCCTCGACCAGTACCGACGCCATCAACGGCTCGCAGCTCTTTGCGACCAATACGGCCCTGGATTCGCTGTCGACGACGGTGTCGTCGTCCAGCAGCGCAATCTCGTCGCTGTCGACCGGTATTGGTTCGCTGTCGACTGGCCTGAGCTCGACCAACAGTTCGGTCACGTCGCTTTCGACTTCCACGTCGACGGGGTTGTCGTCGGCCAATAGCTCGATCACGTCGTTGTCCACCTCGACGTCGACGGGTCTGTCGTCGGCAAACAGCTCGATCACCTCGCTGTCCACCTCGACGTCGACCGGCCTGTCGTCGGCTAACAGCTCGATCACTTCGCTGTCCACCTCGACCTCGACGGGTCTGTCGTCGGCCAATAGCTCGATCACGTCGCTGTCCACCTCGACCTCGACGGGTCTGTCGTCGGCCAATAGCTCGATCACGTCGTTGTCCACCTCGACCTCGACCGGTCTCTCGTCGGCTAACAGCTCGATCACTTCGCTGTCCACCTCGACGTCGACTGGCCTCTCGTCGGCCAACAGCTCGATCGATTCGCTGTCCACCTCGACATCGACGGGTCTGTCGTCGACGAACAGCTCAGTCTCGTCGCTGTCCACCTCGACCTCGACCGGCCTGTCGTCGGCTAACAGCTCGATCGATTCGCTGTCCACCTCGACCTCGACGGGTCTGTCGTCGACGAACAGCTCAGTCGCGTCGCTGTCCACCTCGACCTCGACCGGTTTGTCATCGGCTAACAGCTCGATCACCTCGCTGTCGACCTCGACATCGACCGGCCTCTCTTCGGCCAACAGCTCGATCGATTCGCTGTCGACCTCGACGTCGACGGGTCTGTCGTCGGCTAATAGCTCGATCACGTCGCTGTCCACCTCGACGTCGACCGGCCTCTCTTCGGCCAACAGCTCGATCGATTCGCTGTCGACCTCGACCTCGACGGGTCTGTCGTCGGCTAATAGCTCGATCACCTCGCTGTCGACCTCGACGTCGACCGGCCTCTCGTCGGCCAACAGCTCGATCGATTCGCTGTCGACTTCGACCTCGACGGGTCTGTCGTCGACGAACAGCTCAGTCTCGTCGCTGTCCACCTCGACATCGACCGGTCTCTCGTCGGCTAACAGCTCGATCACTTCGCTGTCGACCTCGACCTCGACGGGTCTGTCGTCGGCTAATAGCTCGATCACGTCGCTGTCCACCTCGACCTCGACCGGCCTCTCGTCGGCCAACAGCTCGATCGATTCGCTGTCGACTTCGACCTCGACGGGTCTGTCGTCGGCTAATAGCTCGATCACATCGTTGTCGACCTCCACGTCGACCGGTCTCTCTTCGGCCAACAGCTCGATCGATTCGCTGTCGACCTCGACATCGACGGGTCTGTCGTCGACGAACAGCTCAGTCTCGTCGCTGTCCACCTCGACCTCGACCGGTCTGTCGTCGGCTGACAGCTCGATCACGTCGCTGTCGACCTCGACCTCGACCGGCCTGTCGTCGGCCAACAGCTCGATCACCTCGCTGTCGACCTCGACCTCGACGGGTCTGTCGTCGGCAAACAGCTCGATCGATTCGCTGTCGACTTCAACCTCGACGGGTCTGTCGTCGACGAACAGCTCAGTCTCGTCGCTGTCGACCTCGACCTCGACCGGCCTCTCGTCGGCTAACAGCTCGATCGATTCACTGTCGACTTCGACTTCGACCGGCCTGTCGTCGGCCAACAGCTCGATCACCTCGCTGTCGACCTCGACCTCGACGGGTCTGTCGTCCGCCAACAGCTCGATCACCTCGCTGTCGACTTCGACCTCGACCGGCTTGTCGTCGGCCAACAGCTCGATCGATTCGCTGTCGACCTCGACCTCGACGGGTCTGTCGTCGACGAACAGCTCAGTCTCGTCGCTGTCGACCTCGACCTCGACCGGCCTCTCGTCGGCTAACAGCTCGATCGATTCACTGTCGACTTCGACTTCGACGGGCCTGTCGTCGGCCAACAGCTCGATCACGTCGCTGTCCACCTCGACCTCGACGGGTCTGTCGTCCGCCAACAGCTCGATCACCTCGCTGTCGACTTCGACCTCGACCGGCTTGTCGTCGGCCAACAGCTCGATCGATTCGCTGTCGACCTCGACCTCGACGGGTCTGTCGTCGACGAACAGCTC
>NZ_JAAGPG010000392.1:0-7801 GCF_017104665.1 Burkholderia sp. Se-20378
TGAGCGCGGCCTGCAGCGCTTTCTGCAGCCGGCGCTCGTCGAGCGGGCACGACGCGTGGAGCCGCTCCTGGCGCACGCACAGCCCGTCCTGCTGCTCGATCAGCCGCTCGGCGATGCGGTTGCGCTTGATCACGCGGCCGTCCTCGTCGACGATCGCGGTGCCGACGTCGAGCCGGTCGACGGTGCCCGCGTACAGCGCGCGCTCGGCATCGAGTACGTCGAGCGCCGCATGCAGTTCGACCGCCCGCTGCAGGTGCGGCAGCAGCGTCGCGACCTGCGCGCGCTCGGCCGCGTCGAAATCGCGGCCGCCGTGCGCGCGACTCACGAAGAACGCGCATTCGACGCCGCGTTCGCCGCGCAGGTTCGCGCCGAGGATGTAGCGCAGGTCGAGCGGCTGCAGGTACTGCCGGTAGAAATCGTGCGCGCGCCACGCGGGTTCGCCGAACAGCCGGTCGGCCGTGAAGACCTGGCCGGGCGGCTGGTCGAGAAACGGGCACAACGCGTAGAACTGCTCGCTGTACGACGGCTCGCCGGGCAGCAGCGGGCCGTGTGCCGACGCGTTGATGATGAGCCCGTGCCGTGCGCCGCCCGGATTGCGCAGCACCAGCGTCGTGAAGCTCGCGTCGAGCCGCACGCGGACCGCTTCGAGGAAGCCGGCCCACGGGGTCGCTTCCGACGGGCCCTGATAGACGAGCCCGAGCCACGCGCTGAGTTCGCGCGCCGTCCACGCCGCGTCGTCGAAACCGTCGTGCGCGGCGGGGTCGCCGGGCGCCAGCGCGATGGGCATGCTCGTGTTCTCCTGGTCGGGATGAAGGATTCCCGGACCAGCATACCGGCCGGCTGGCGGCCCGCGTCATCCGAACGGAGTAGGCGACGCGGGCGAGCAGGCAGCCGCCGGGCTGCCCGCTCGCGGCGCTTACGCCGCGCGCTCGCGCAGCAGGTACGCGACGATGCGATCGGCCGCTTCCTCCGGCGACTCGGCGACCGTGTCGACACGCAGTTCGGCCTGCGCGGGCGGTTCGTACGGCGAATCGATGCCCGTGAAGTGCTTCAGCTCGCCGCGCCGCGCCTTCTTGTACAAGCCCTTCGGATCGCGTTCCTCGGCGACCGCGAGCGGCGTGTCGACGAACACTTCGACGAACTCGTCGGGGCCGACCAGCGCGCGCGCCATGTCGCGCTCCGCGCGGAACGGCGAGATGAACGACACGAGCGTGATGAGCCCCGCGTCGAGCATCAGCCGCGCGACTTCGGCGACGCGCCGGATGTTCTCCACGCGATCGGCCTCGGTGAAGCCGAGATCGCGATTGAGCCCGTGCCGCACGTTGTCGCCGTCGAGCAGGTACGTATGCTTGCCGAGCGCGTGCAGCCGCTTCTCGACGAGATTCGCAATCGTCGACTTGCCGGCGCCCGACAGGCCCGTCAGCCACACGATGCGCGGCGTCTGCGCCTTCTGCGCGGCACGCGCGGCGCGATCGACGTCGACGGCCTGCCAGTGCACGTTGTGCGCGCGGCGCAGCGCGAAGTGCAGCATCCCGGCGCCGACCGTGTCGTTGGTGACGCGGTCGATCACGATGAAGCCGCCGGTGTGGCGGTTGCGGTCGTACGGATCGAACGCAACGGGCCGGTCGAAGCTCAGGTTGCACACGCCGATCTCGTTGAGCGCGAGCGTGCGCGCCGCGAGATGCTCGCGCGTGTTCACGTCGATCTTGTACTTCGGCGTCGCGCAGGTCGCGCCGACCGTCTGCGTGCCGAGCTTCACCAGATACGGGCGGCCGGGCAGCAGCGGTGCGTCGTGCATCCACACGAGCGTCGCCTCGAACTGGTCGGCCACCTCGGGCGGCGCATCCGCGCGCGCGATCATGTCGCCGCGGCTGATGTCGATCTCGTCGGCGAGCGTGAGCGTCACCGCGTCGCCGGCGCGCGCGATGTCGCTTTCGCCGCCTTGCGTGATCACCGACGCGACGCGGCTCTCCTTGCCGGACGGCAGCACGCGCACGCGCTCGCCGACGCGGATCTCGCCCGATGCGATGCTGCCCGCGTAACCGCGGAAATTCAGGTGCGGGCGGTTGACCCACTGCACCGGCAGCCGGAACGGCTCGTCGCGGGTCACGCGTGCGGCGAGCGGCAAGGTGTCGAGATGCTGCATCAGCGTCGGGCCCGCGTACCACGGCATCCGCGCGCTCGGCGCGATCACGTTGTCGCCGCGCAGCGCCGACATCGGGATGCTGACGATCTCCGCCAGCCCGAGCTCGGCCGCGAATGCACGATAGTCGGCGTCGATGCGCTCGAACACGGCGCGGTCGTAGTCGACCAGGTCCATCTTGTTGATCGCGAGCACCACGCGCTTGATGCCGATCAGCGCGACGAGATGGCTGTGGCGGCGCGTCTGCGTGAGCACGCCCTTGCGTGCATCGATCAGGATCACGGCGAGATCGGCGGTCGATGCGCCGGTGATCATGTTGCGCGTGTACTGCTCGTGGCCGGGCGTATCGGCGACGATGAACTTGCGCCGCGCGGTCGCGAAGAAGCGGTAGGCGACGTCGATCGTGATCCCTTGCTCGCGCTCGGCCGACAGGCCGTCGACGAGCAGCGCGAAATCGAGTTCGCCGCCCTGCGTGCCGACCTTCTTCGAATCGGCCTCGAGCTGCGTGAGCTGGTCGTCGAACAGCATGTTCGATTCGTAGAGCAGGCGGCCGATCAGCGTGCTCTTGCCGTCGTCGACGCTGCCGCACGTGATGAAGCGCAGCAGGTCCTGGGTTTGCGTGTGCGCTTCGTCGGTAGCGCGTGAATCGGGTACGTCGTGCGCGAGCGCCTCGGGCGCGGTGAGAACGTGTGCCATCAGAAATATCCCTCCTGTTTCTTCTTTTCCATCGAACCGGCCGAATCGCTGTCGATCAGTCGCCCTTGCCGTTCGGACGTGCGCGTCTCGCGCATCTCCTGCAGGATGTCGTCGAGCGACGTCGCGTCACTGTCGATCGCCCCCGTCAGCGGATAGCAGCCGAGCGTGCGAAAGCGCACCTTGCGCATCTGCGCCACTTCGCCTTCGCGCAGCGGCAGGCGCTCGTCGTCGACCATGATCAGCGCGCCGTCGCGTTCGACTACGGGCCGTTCCTTCGCGAAGTAGAGCGGCACGATCGGGATGTCGTGAAGCTGGATGTACTGCCAGATGTCGAGCTCGGTCCAGTTCGAGATCGGGAACACGCGCAGGCTCTCGCCCTTGCGCTTGCGTGCGTTGTACAGCGACCAGAGCTCGGGGCGCTGGCGCTTCGGGTCCCAACGGTGCTGTTCCGAGCGCAGCGACACGATGCGCTCCTTCGCGCGCGATTTCTCCTCGTCGCGGCGGGCGCCGCCGAACGCGGCGTCGAAGCCGTAGTGATCGAGCGCCTGCTTGAGCCCCTGCGTCTTCCACACGTCGGTGTGCACGGCGGAGCCGTGCGTGAACGGATTGATGTCGTTCGCGACGCCGTCGGGGTTGATGTGCACGCGCAGGTCGAGGCCGAGGCGCGCGGCCGTCTCGTCGCGAAACGCGATCATCTCGCGGAATTTCCAGGTCGTATCGACGTGCAGCAGCGGAAAGGGCGGCTTCGCCGGGTAGAACGCCTTCATCGCGAGATGCAGCATGACCGAGCTGTCCTTGCCGATCGAATACAGCATCACCGGGTTCTCGCTCTCGGCGACCACCTCGCGCATGATGTGGATGCTTTCGGCCTCCAGCCGCTCCAAGTGGGTCAACATCGTTCGTCTCCTTGTTTCATGCCGGTGCCGCGCGACATGTGCGGCGTTTCGTGCATGACACCGACGGTATCGAGCGAGCGGCATGCCGATCTTCGTCCGGGTGGACTAAATCGCCGCACGGCGGTGGAGCGGATCTTTCCTTAGTCCACCCGGACGAAGTGGCGCGCGGCGGCGGCGCATAAGGTGAGCGCTCGACCATCGGCGGAGAGAACACATGACGGACGACACACGTGCCACGCAATTGCTTTCGGGCCAGACCTGGGCCGATTTCTGCGACACCCTGAAACGCAGCGGACAACAGATCCTGCGCGCCGAGGCGCCGGACGATCCGCTGACGCGTGCGGAAGGATTCCGCTACCTGAGCCGGCTGATGCGCATCGCGCTCGAAATGCACGTCGAGTTCGCGGACGGCGCGTGGCCGGGCTTTTTCTCGCCGTCGCACGAGACCGCGAAGATCGGCGCCGACAATCCCGACAACCTGTACCAGTACGCGCGTCTCGACGGCCGCTGCGAATACCGCGTGACGGGGCGGCGCGGCACGGTGGCCTACCTGAGCTTCGGCACGCAGAAGGGCGGCTACGAGACCGACGGCAAGATGCTGCAGACGGGCTTTCTCGATGCGAAGCAGCTCGAGATCGCGCCGGACGGCAGCTTCGAGATCGTGTTGAGCGAAACGCCGCGCGCGGGCAACTGGGTGCGCATGGAGCCGGGCACCAACGCGTTGCTGGTGCGCCAGACCTTCCTCGACCGTCGTGCGGAAACGCCGGCGCAGCTGAAGATCGAGCGCATCGGCGCCGACGATCGCCCGGCGCCGCTCGACCCGCTCGTGCTGCAGGGCGGCCTCACGCGCGCTGCGCAGTTCGTCGAGCAGACGTCGAAGCTGTTCGCGGACTGGGCCGCGAGCTACCGGTCGCACGTGAATGCGCTGCCACCCGCCGACCAGGCGCTGTGCCAGTCGGTCGGCGGCGACCCGAACATCTACTACTACCACTCGTGCTGGACGCTGGCGGACGACGAAGCGCTCGTGATCGACGTCGACACGGTGCCCGACTGCGACTTCTGGAACGTGCAGCTCAACAACTACTGGATGGAGTCGCTCGATTACCGGCACTTCGATATCTGCGTGAACAAGCACAGCGCACGGCTGAATGCGGACGGCGGCGTGACGGTGGTCGTCGCGGCCGCGCGGCCGGGTGACGCGAACTGGCTCGATACGGCTGGACATCGCACCGGCACGATCTGCTGGCGCTGGGTCGGTGCCGCACAGCCGGTGCATCCGCGCACGCGGGTCGTCAAGCTTGCAACGCTGAAGGAGGCCGCATGAACGCGCCGCTCGACCCGATCCGCTCGTCGCTCGACGCCGATGGACTGATTGCGGAGGCCGTGTCGCGCACGGGCGGCCTCACCGCGTTCGGCGACGGGCCGTATCGCGAGGCGCTCGACGTGATGTGCGCATCGCTGATAGATGAAGCGAACCTGTCCACGCGCGGCGCGGCGATGATGCGCGAGAAGCTCGTCGGCCAGCTCGTGAACCGGCTCGTTATCGAGTATTACTGCCGGCGTCATCCGGAAATCGCGGAGATCGAGATCGACGATCCGCTCGTGATCGTCGGCCTGCCGCGCACGGGTACGACGCTGCTGCAGCGCCTGCTGGCCGTCGACCCGCGCTTCCATGCTGCCGCGTGGTGGGAAACCCGCTACCCGGCGCCGCTCGCGGGCGAGACGCTCGCCGCGCCGGCGGTGCGCATCGCGCGTGCACAGGCCGAGGTCGCGACGATGATCGACTGCATCCCGCAGATCCTGACGATCCACCCGCTCGATGCGATGCTCGCCGACGAGGAGTTCATGCTGATGGAGCATTCGTTCGTGTGCGCGATGGATTCGTACGCGAACGTGCCGCGCTATACGGCATGGCTCGCGCAGCAGGATCTCACGCCGGTCTATACGTACCTGAAGCGGATGCTGCAGTTCCTGCAGTGGCAGAAGGCGCAGCGCGGCGTCGCGCCGGCCGCGCGCTGGCTGCTGAAGACGCCCCAGCACCTGCATGCGCTCGACGTGCTGTGCCGCGTGTTTCCGCGCGCGCAGGTCGTGCTCACGCACCGCGATCCGGCGCAGACGATTCCGTCGATGGCGAGCATGGCGCATACGTTGTGGCAGATGTATGCGGACGATCCGGATCCGCTCGCCGTCGGCGCGCAGTGGAACGCGGGGATGGCGCGCGCGATCGGTGCGGCGATGGCCGCGCGCGACGCGCTGCCGGCCGACCGCTTCCTCGACGTGCGCTTCGAGGACACGGTGTCGAATCCGCTCGGCGTTGCCGAGGCCGTGTACGCGTTTGCCGGGATGCCGCTCGATGCGCGGCAGCGCACGGCGATGACGGACTGGATGGCGCGCAACGGTCGCGACAAGCGTGCCGCACACGACTATTCGATCGCGCGCTTCGGCTTCACCGATGCGCAGCTTGCGCGCGACTTCGCCGCGTATCGCGCGCGGCACCTGCGGGCGGCCGGCTGACGCCGGACTCGCGAGACCCACGACAACCAGGAGACAACCCATGTTGCTGAAGGACAAGATCGTCGTGATTTCAGGGATCGGGCCGGGGCTCGGCGTGAAGCTCGCCGTCGAGGCCGCGCGCGAGGGCGCACGCGGCGTGGTCGTCGCGGCGCGCACGATGGAAAAACTCGACGACGCCGACGCGCGAATCCGTGCGCTCGGCGTCGGCTGCGATGTGCTGAAGGTGAAGACCGACATCACCGACCGCGCACAATGCCGGCAGCTCGCGACGCAGGCCGTCGAGCGCTTCGGCCGGATCGACGCGCTCGTGAACAGCGCGTTCGTGCACGGCACGTTTCCCGAACCGGTGGAAGAAGCCGACCTCGACGGCTGGCGTGCGGTGTTCGACACCAACGTGTTCGGTACGATGGCGCTCACGCAGGAAGTCGTGCCGCACATGAAGCGACAGAAGCGCGGCGCGATCGTGATGATCAACACGCAGGCGACCCGCAAGCCGTTTGCAGGGGAAGGCGGCTACGCTGTATCGAAGGGTGCGCTCGCGGTTGCGGCAAAATACCTGGCGCGCGAACTTGGCGTGCACGGCATTCGTGCGAACAGCATCCACATGGGGTGGATGTGGGGCGTGCCGACCCAGACGTATTTCCGGCAGGCGGCCGCCGAGTACGGCATGACGGAAGAGCAGATCATCGCGCCGATCGCGTCGAACATCGCGCTCGCGAAGCTGCCGACCGACGACGACTGCGCGCGTGCCGCGCTGTTCCTCGCGTCGGACTATGCGAACGCGGTGACGGGCGCGACGCTCGACGCGAACGGCGGCGATTTCATGCCCTGACGATGGAGCAAAGGATCATGCAGGACAACCACGACACACAACATTTCTTTGCGTTCAACGGCGACGCGGACGGGCTGTGCGCGCTTCAGCAACTGCGGCTGGCGGAGGGCGTGCACGGCACGCTCGTGACCGGCGTGAAGCGCGACATCAAGCTGCTCGAGCGGATCGACGCGCGGGCAGGCGACATCGTCACCGTGCTCGACGTGTCGCACGACCAGAATCGCGACGCGTGCGCGCGGCTGCTGCGCGACGGCGCGACGGTCCGCTATTTCGACCATCACTTCGCGGGCGAGCTGCCTGACGATCCGCGCTTCGACGCGCATATCGACACGGCAGCCGACGTCTGCACGAGCGCAATCGTGAACCGCTATCTCGGCGGCCGGCACGTGCGCTGGGCGATCGTCGCGGCGTTCGGCGACGAGTTGCCGGCGCTCGGCCACGCGCTCGCGCGCGAGCACGGGATTGGCGACGCCGAGCGCGACACGCTCGCCGAACTCGGGCTCTACCTGAACTACAACGCGTACGGCGAATGTGTCGGCGATCTGCATTTCGACCCGGCCGCGCTCGCCGACGCGATGCTGCCTTGCATCGACCCGCTCGATTTCGTGCGCGAGACGGCCGTGTTCGCCGCGCTGCGCGACGGCTACCGCGACGACATGGCGCGCGCGTGCGCACTCGCGCCGCTGCGCGAAGTGCCCGGTGCGACGCTGGTCCGGATGC
>NZ_JAAGPG010000393.1:0-241 GCF_017104665.1 Burkholderia sp. Se-20378
GGAGCATTAAAAAAAAAAAACAAAAAACCCCCCCCCCCCCCCCCCCCCGCCCCACCCCCCCCCCCCCCCACACACAACATCGTCTCGCAACTCGTCGTCCTCGCCTACGAGACTACTCCCACTCCGCCTGTCGACTAACCAGACCATCTACACCAGACGTAGCCTGCTCACCATAACAACCAACAGCCACACACTACCACACGAACACACCACCCCCACCACATGTCCTCACAACACCACA
>NZ_JAAGPG010000394.1:0-8107 GCF_017104665.1 Burkholderia sp. Se-20378
TTGCCGGTCGCCCAGGCCCAGTTCACGTCCACGCGCCGCGTGCCGTGCGCACCCGACGCGAGCGGCGCTTGCCGTGCGTCGACCGCGTGGCCATCCGTTGCGGCCGATGCGCCGCACCGCCGCGAGCCGGCGCCCGTTTCGAAGCCGCTCACCGCATCAGCGCCCCGGCGCATCATTGCGCGTCGCGGATCATGTTGCGGGCGATCACCAGTTGCTGGATCTGGGTCGTGCCTTCGTAGATGCGGAACAGGCGCACGTCGCGATAGAAGCGCTCGATGCCGTATTCGGCCATGTACCCCGCGCCGCCGAAAATCTGCACCGCACGATCGGCCACGCGCCCGCACATCTCGGACGCGAACAGCTTCGCGCACGACGCCTCGGTGCTCACCGGCAGCTTCGCGTCGCGGCGGCGCGCGGCGTCCACCACCATGCAGCGCGCGGCATAGATTTCGGCCTTGCTGTCGGCGAGCATCGCCTGCACGAGCTGAAAATCGGCGATGGGCTTGCCGAACTGCTTGCGCTCCATCGCATACGACAACGCCATCGACAGCATGCGCTCGGCCACGGCCACGCAGACCGCGGCGATGTGGATGCGCCCCTTGTCGAGCACCTTCATCGCCGTCTTGAAACCCTGGCCCTCTTTCCCGCCGATCAGGTTGGCGGCCGGCACGCGCACGTTGTCGAAGATCACGTCGCAGGTATGTGCGCCCTTCTGCCCCATTTTCTTGTCGCGCTTGCCGAAGCTGATGCCCGGCGTCTTCGCGTCGACGATGAACGCCGAGATGCCGCCCGAGCCCTTGTCCTCCGGATTGGTGCGCGCCATCAGCGTGAAGATGCCGGCATGCGGCGCGTTCGTGATGAAGCGCTTGGTGCCGTTGACCACGTAGTCGTCGCCGTCCCGGATGGCCGTGGTGCGCAGCGACGCCGCGTCGGAGCCGGCCTCCGGCTCGGTCAGCGCGAACGACGCGATCAGCTCGCCGGTCGCGAGACGCGGCAGGTAGCGTTCCTGCTGCTCGGGCGTGCCGTCGAACAGGATGCCCTGCGAACCGATGCCCACGGTCGTGCCCAGCAGCGAGCGAAACACCGGCGACGCCTGGCACAGCTCGAACACCGCGAGCACCTCCTCCTCCATCGTCAGCTCCAGCCCGCCGAAGCGTTCGGGAATGGTGAGGCCGAACAGGCCCATCGCCTTCATGTCGGCGACGATGTCCTCGGGAATTTCATCGGTTTCGGCTACCTGCTCCTCGTTGGGCACCAGACGCTCGCGCACGAAGCGGGCAATGGAGTCGAGCAGGCCGTTGAGCGTTTCTTGATCGCGAATCATGTCGGTACGCCTGAAAAAGGTGGAGAAAACGTCGAAATGCTGCGCCGAGCGCCGGCCCGAAACAATCACGCCGCCGAAAACGTTCCGTAGATTGAAATCGCGCTGGCTAGGCGGGGACTGGAGCCGGCGACCCGGACGGCCGGGCGTCTGCCAAGGTACGGAACAAACTTCCCGGATGCGTTGACCGGTGATCGGCACGGTTCCATCGTAGGGACTCGAATCAACTGCCACGTCATTCGCCATGCCGCTCCAGCCCGATCACCTGCTGTCCCGCCGCTTTCCGCCCATCGAGCATGCGTACTCGCTGCGCGATACCCAGCTCTATGCGCTCGGCCTCGGGCTCGGCGCCGACCCGCTCGACGCCGGGCAATTGCGCTATGTCTACGAAGGCAAGGAAAGCGAGTCGCTGCGCGCGCTGCCGACGATGGCGAACGTGCTCGCGTACCCGGGGTTCTGGGCGCGCGAACCGGACACGGGCATCACCTGGCAAAAGCTCCTGCATGCCGAACAGGAAATCCGGATTCACGCGCCGCTGCCGCCGAGCGGCCGCATCACGGGTACGACGCGCATCACCGGCCTGTGGGACAAGGGGGAAAACAAGGGCGCCTTCCTGCAGCAGACGCGCGACATCACCGATGCCGACACCGGCCGCCTGCTTGCGACCGTGGTGCAACTGAGCCTGTTGCGCGGCGACGGCGGCTTCGGCGACGGCGGCAGCACCGACCCGCTGCCGACCCCGCATGCGATGCCCGACGGCGCACCCGACCACGTGTGCGAACTGACCACGCCCGCGCAACTGGCGCTGATCTATCGCCTGAGCGGCGACCTGAATCCGTTGCACGCCGATCCGGCAGTGGCGTCCGCAGCCGGCTTTCCGCGGCCGATCCTGCACGGCATGGCGCTGATGGGCGTGGCCGCGCATGCGGTGCTGCGCACGGTGCTCGACTACGACAACACGCGCTTCGCGGGCATGCGCGTGCGCTTCACCGCGCCGGCATGGCCCGGCGACACGCTGCGCACCGAGATGTGGGTGCGCGACAAGACGGTTTCGCTGCGCGTCACGGCTGTGGAGCGCAACGTGGTGGTATTGACCAACGCGCGGGTCGACCTGCGCTGAATCGCAATTCTTCAGGAGACACACATGGATCTGGGTTTGACCGGCAAAGTCGCCATCGTCACCGGCTCGGCACGCGGCCTGGGCGCCGCCACGGCGCGCCGGCTCGCGCAGGAAGGCGCGAGCGTCGTCATCACCGACATCAACGCCGAGCTCGCGCAGGCCACCGCGAAGGCGCTGCGGGACGAAGGGCTGGCCGCGCACTGCATCGTGGGCGACATCACCAGCGAAGCCGACGTGCAGCGCCTCGTCGATGAAACCGTCGCGCATTTCGGCGGCGTGCACATCCTGGTGAACAACGCCGGCGCGCCGCGCGACAAGTACCTGGTGAAGATGAGCGCCGACGACTGGGATTTCGTGATGAACGTGATGCTCAAGGGCGCGTTCCTGGCCGCGCGGGCCGTCATGCCGCATTTCATCGAGCAAGGCTGGGGCCGGTTGATCAACATCAGCTCGCGCGCGCACCTGGGCAACCCGACGCAGGCCAACTACTCGGCCGCGAAGGCCGGCCTGATCGGCATGGCCAAGGCGCTGTCGATGGAAGAAGGCCGCTACGGCATCACCGCGAACTGCGTGGCGCCCGGCTTCATGGAAACGGAAATGGTGCAGGCGCTGCCGACCTACGAAACGATCAAGGAGCGCGCGGTGGCGGCCCAGCCGATCAAGCGCGTCGGCCGCCCGGACGACATCGCCGACGCGGTGGCGTTCCTGGCCAGCGAGCGCGCCGGCTTCATCAGCGGCGAAGTGCTGCACGTCACGGGCGGACGCTACGGCTGATCGCACGACGGCAGACCACGAACAATGGCGGCCAGCGCGTGACAGACGCGCGCTGGCGGCGGAACATTCATGACATTCAAGAGGCAACCCAGATGAAACGAGCAGCCATCGTCTCCCCGCTGCGCACCCCCGTCGGTGCGTTCGGCGGCGCGTTGAAGGGCATTCCCGTCGAGGAACTCGGCGCCACCGTCGCGCGTGCCGTCGTGGAGCGCACCGGGCTGGACCCTGCGCGCATCGACGACGTCGTGTTCGCGCAAAGCTACGCAAGCGGCGAGACGCCGTGCACCGGGCGCTGGGTCGCGCTGCAAGCGGGCTTCCCGATCGAAGTGGCCGGCATGCAGCTCGACCGCCGCTGCGGCGGCGGCGTGCAGGCGCTGGCCACCGCGGCGATGATGGTGCAGACCGGCGCGGCCGACGTGGTGATGGCCGGCGGCGTCGAAAGCATGAGCAACGTCGAGTTCTATACGACCGACATGCGCTGGGGCAAGCGCGCGGGCTCGGTCACGATGCACGACCGGCTCGACCGCGGCCGCGAACGCTCGCAGCCGGAAAGCCGCTTCGGCCGCATCAGCGGCATGATCGAAACGGCCGAGACGCTGGCACGCGAATACGACATCACGCGCGAAGCGTCCGACCGCTTCGCCGCCCGCAGCCACCAGCGTGCCGCCGCCGCGCAGCAGGCCGGCTATTTCGACGCGGAGATCGCCCCCGTCGCCGTGCCGCAGCGCAAGGGCGATGCGCTGATCGTCAAACAGGACGAAGGCGTGCGCGGCGAAACCACGCTGGAAAGCCTCGCGAAGCTGCGCACGATCATGAAGGACGGCGTCGTCACGGCCGGCAACGCGTGCCAGCAGAACGACGCCGCGGCCGCGTGCCTGATCGTCGCCGAGGACAAGCTCGACGAACTGGGCCTCACGCCGATCGGCTGGCTGGTCGGCTGGGCGGCCGCCGGCTGCGACCCGGCGCGCATGGGCATCGGCCCCGTGCCGGCCGTGCAGAAGGTGCTGGCGCGCACCGGCCTCACGTTCGACCAGATGGACCTGATCGAGCTGAACGAAGCGTTCGCGTGCCAGGCGCTGGCCTGCGTCAAGGGCTGGGGCAGCTCGATGGCGGCGCTGGAAGACAGGCTCAACGTGAACGGCTCGGGCATTTCGCTGGGCCACCCGGTGGGCGCGACGGGCGGGCGCATCATGACCACGCTGCTGCATGAAATGCAGCGCCGCCAGGCCCGCTACGGCCTGGAAACGATGTGCATCGGCGGCGGCCAGGGCATCGCGATGATCGTCGAACGCGCATAAGGCAGGAGACCAACCATGAGCCACCCTGAATCCGGCCAGACCTGGCAACCGGGCCAGCGCGAGCTGCAGAATGCCGGCATCGTGAAGCTGATGCGCGCGCTGGACGTGCCGTCGTATGACGAACTGATGCGCGTATCGATCGCCGAACCCGAACGCTACTGGGACACCGTGATGCGCGAATGCGCGATCGCGTGGGACGTGCCGCCGACCGGCTACGTCGACCTGTCGCGCGGCGCGCAGTTTCCGAGCTGGTTCCCCGGCGGCAAGCTCAACTGGGTCAACACGATCTACGCGTGGGCGCGGCATCCCGCCACGGCGCAGCAAAAGGCCGTGGTGGCCGAACGCGAGGACGGCAGCGTCAGCACGCTGACCTTCGCGGAACTGGAGCAGCGCGTGCAGGATTTCGCCGCGGGGCTCGCGCGTCACGGCGTCAAGCAGGGCGACCGCATCGGCCTGCTGATGGAAAACGGCGTCGAGGCCACCGTCTCGCTGCTGGCGATCGTGCATCTCGGCGCGCTGGTCGTGCCGCTGTTCAGCGGCTTCGGCGTCGACGCGATCGTGGCCCGCCTCTCCGCCGCCGAAGCGCGGATGGTGATTGCTTCCACCGGCTTCTCGCGCCGCACCAAGCGCGTGGACGTGCAAGGCGCGCTGCGCGACGCATGGCGCCAGTTGCCGCTGCTCGAACACGTGATCTGGAAGCGCGGCGAAGGCGACACCGCACAGGACGCACGCGACCTCGACTGGCAAGAGACCGCGGCCGCCGCACCGGGGCAACGCAGCGCCGCCGTGTCGGTCACGCCCGACACGCCGTTCATGGTGATCTACACGTCAGGCACCACGGGCAAGCCCAAGGGCGTCGTGCATACGCACGGCAGCTTCCCGATCAAGATCGCGCACGACTCGCTGATCCACTTCGACGTGCAACCCGGCGACGTCTATTGCTGGCCGGCGGACATGGGCTGGATCGCCGGCACGCTGGTGCTCGGCTGCGCGCTGCTGCGCGGCGCGACGCTGGTGTGCTACGACGGCGCGCCCGACTACCCCGACTGGTCGCGCATGTCGCGCGTGGTCGAACGTCACCGCGTCACGCACTTCGGCTCGGCGCCGACGCTGATCCGCGGGATGGCGAGCCACGAGGCACTGGCGCTCGCGGGCGACCGCTCCACCGTGCGGCTGCTGATCACCGCCGGCGAAGGCATCGCACCCGAGCATTTCAACTGGTTCCTGCAACGCTTCGGCGACGGCACGGCGCCCGTCATCAACTACACGGGCGGCACCGAGGCATCGGGTGCGCTGCTCGCGAGCGTGCCGATCCGGCCGATTCCGCCGAGCGGCTTCAACACCGTGTCGCCCGGCGTGGCCGCCGACGTCGTCAATGCCGATGGCCAGAGCGTGACCGGCGAAGTCGGCGAGCTGGCGATCCGCGCGCCGTTCGTCGGCATGACGCATTCGTTCTGGCGCGACGACGAGCGCTACCTGGAAACCTACTGGCAGACCATTCCGGGCATCTGGGTGCATGGCGATCTCGCGCTGCGCACGCCTGACGGCAACTACTTCATGATGGGTCGCTCCGACGACACGCTGAAGGTCGCCGGCAAGCGGCTCGGGCCGGCCGAGGTCGAGGAAGTCGTGCTGGAGCTGCACGACGTGGCCGAAGCGGCCGCGATCGGCGTGGCGGATGCCGACAAAGGCCAGAAACTGGTGGTCTTCATCGTGCCCAAGCCCGGCATGGCGGGCGCGGCCGCCGAGCTGGAAGCGCTCGTGTCCGGTCACGTCGACAAGCGGCTGGGCCGCCCGTTCCGGCCCGGCCGCGTGCACGTGGTCGCGCAACTGCCGAAGACGCGCAGCTCCAAGATCATGCGGCGCGTGATCCGCAGCGTGTACTGCGGGCAGCCGCCGGGCGACCTGTCGTCGCTGGACAATCCCGCCGCGCTCGACGAAGTGCGCGCGGCCTCGACCGTCTCCTGACCCACGCGACGTCCGGCCCCGGGCCGCCCCGCACCGGATCGAGCCATGCGATGCGTGCACTCGCATGAAGCGCAACCGGCATGGCCGCCTGACCGATCCCCGATCGGCCGGGCGGCCGACTTAACCGCAAACGAAACATGAAAGTACTCGAAGGCATCAAGGTCCTCGATTTCGGCCGCTTCATCGCCGGGCCGTTCTGCTCGGCGCTGCTCGCCGACTACGGCGCCGACGTCATCCGCATCGACCGCGTCGGCGGCGGCGAGGATCGCTTCATCGTGCCCGTCACCGAACACGGCGAAGGCGCGCTGTTCCTGCAGGTCAACCGCAACAAGCGCTCGATGACGCTCGATCTCGACAGCCCGGAGGGGCGCGAGATCGTGCGCAAGCTCGTC
Source organism: Burkholderia sp. Se-20378 (assembly GCF_017104665.1). Taxonomy (NCBI): domain Bacteria; kingdom Pseudomonadati; phylum Pseudomonadota; class Betaproteobacteria; order Burkholderiales; family Burkholderiaceae; genus Burkholderia; species Burkholderia sp. Se-20378. Next base: position 6,874 of record NZ_JAAGPG010000394.1, read on the forward strand.
GCCGATGCCGACGTGGTGATCGCCAATATGCCGCCGCGCACGCTCAAGAGCCTCGGCCTCGATTACGCCAGCCTGTGCGCGATCAAGCCCGACGTGATCCTGGTCGCGTCCAATGCGTTCGGCAACAGCGAGGCGGTGCGCGACCGCGTGGGCTTCGACGGGGTGGGCCAGGCGCTGAGCGGCGCCGTGCACATCGCGGGCACGCCCGACCGGCCGCAGAAGGCGATGGTGCCGGTGGTCGACTTCGCGACCGCGTTTTCCTGCGCGCTCGGCGTCATGCTGGCGCTCTACGAACGCCAGCGCAGCGGCATGGGCCAGGAAGTCAGCGCATCGCTGCTGTGCACGGGCCTGAACATGGCCAGCGGCGCGCTGATCGAGGAAGCGCTGCTCGGCCTCGATCGTCACGCGACGCTGAACCGCGCGTCCGGCTATGCGCCGTCCGACATCTTCAAGGCCGCCGACGGCTGGTTCATCACGCAGGTCATCGGCCGCCCGATGTTCAAGCGCTGGACCCAGCTCGTGGGCCGGCCGGAACTGCTCGACGATCCGCGCTTCGCCGACGATACGCTGCGCGGCGAGCACGGCGAATTCCTGAGCGACATCATGAGCGCATGGTGCGCGGACAAGACGCTGGCCGACGCGCTGGCCGATCTCGAGAAGGCGCGCATCCCGGCCAGCCCGGTCAACTCGCCGCGTCAGGCGCTGGAGGACGAAACCGTCAAGGCCGCCGACGTGATCCGCTGGATGGACTACCCCGGCGCGCCGAAGCAGGTGCCGATCTTCGCGACGCCGGTGACGCTGTCGCGCACGCCGCCGGAGATTCATACGCGGCCGCCGCTGACCGGCGAGCACACGGATGAAATCCTGGCGGGGATTGGGCTTGATGCGGGGATGGTTGCTGATTTGAGGGCGCGGAAGATCGTTTGATCTTGACGGTGTGCGGCGCCCCTGGCGTCGGTGTCGACGTTGCGTGCGCGCTGGGCGTTACGCGCCGGCTCGCTGCCGGACTGGCTGTGATGAGGAGCCGTCCGGCGTGCGTGCCTTCGCCGGTTCTCTTGCTGCTTTTGTCCCCTGCTTCTTCGCTCTGCTTACCGTCGTCGCAAGTTCTCGTCGCAAGTTCTCGTCGCAAGTTCTCGTCGCAAGTTCTCGTCGCAAGTTCTCGTCGCAAGTTCTCGTCGCAAGTTCTCGTCGCAAGTTCTCGTCGCAAGTTCTCGTCGCAAGTTCTCGTCGCAAG
>NZ_JAAGPG010000395.1:0-7870 GCF_017104665.1 Burkholderia sp. Se-20378
GCCGCGCCTTGCGCGACCCGGCGCCGCACGCGCTGCACCGGGTCGCCCCGGATGACGGGGCGCGCCTCGCCGGACGCGCTCACGACAACCGATACAAGCTGGATATCCCGGAGATCTCAATGAAAAAGACCCTGACGGCGCTCGCCGTAACGGCAACCTTCGCAGCCCCCGTGTTCGCGCAAAGCAGCGTCACACTGTACGGCGTGATCGACGAAGGCCTGAACTACACGAACAACGTCGGCACCGGCCACGTCTACGAAATGGCGAGCGGCTACGCGCAGGGCAGCCGCTGGGGCCTGAAGGGCAGCGAGGATCTCGGCGGCGGCATGAAGGCGATCTTCCAGCTCGAAAACGGCTTCGACGTGAACAGTGGCCGGCTCAACCAGGGCGGCCGCATGTTCGGCCGCCAGGCCTACGTCGGCCTGAGCCAGACGCAGTACGGCACGCTGACGTTCGGCCGCCAGTACGACTCCGTCGTCGACTATCTCGCGCCGACCACGGCCAACGGCAACTGGGGCGGCTACCTGCTCGCGCACCCGTTCGACAACGACAACACCGACAACTCGTTCCGCCTCGACAACACGGTGAAGTACGCGAGCCCGAACTTCGGCGGCTTCCAGTTCGGCGGCGCCTACAGCTTCAGCAACAGCACGAACTTCTCGGACAACCGCGCGTACAGCTTCGGCGCGCAGTACCAGAACAACGGCCTGCTGATCGGCGCCGCGTACCTGCAGGCGAACCACCCGGGCGACGGCTCGGCCGGCGCGATCACCGCCAACGACGCGAGCTACATCGCCGAGCGCATGCGCGTGTTCGGCGCCGGCATCAACTACACGTTCGGCCCGGCAACGGTCGGCTTCGCGTACACGAACTCGAACTACAAGAACCCGACCGGCAACGGCTACCTCGGCACGCCGGGCGCGATCATCGCCCCGGGCGCGACGGTCAGCGCGATCAAGTACCAGAACTTCGAGGTGAACGGTTCGTACCAGATCACGCCGGCGTTCATGGTTGGCGCGCAGTACGTGCTGTCGCTCGAGAAGTACGACGCATCGACCGGCGACGCGAAGCCGAAGATCCACTCGGTCGGGCTGATGGCCGACTACAACCTGTCGAAGCGCACCGACGTGTACGTGCAGGCCGCGTACCAGCACATCGCCGGCGACAAGACGAACTCGATCCTCGACAACGCGTTCATCCCCGGCACCGACGCACCGTCGTCGACGTCGAACCAGGTGGCCGTGCGCGTCGCGCTGCGCCACAAGTTCTGACGCAACCCGGTTCTCCGTTCTTCACGCGACACCCGCGCGGGTCTGCCCGAGGTGTCTTTGCCCGCCCGCAGGCGCAAGCCTGCCGGCGGGCTTTTTCATGCACGCCGCCACGCGTGAGCGACCGATACTCGCGAAACGGATAAAACGCGCGCGATTGCCCCGTCAACCGTGACAGGTCAACGAACGACCATCCGCCGATACACTGTGGGCCTCCGCAACGGCCGCCATCCGCACGATCCTCGATGCCTGCCGTCGCCCCCATTGCGCACGGCCTGCCGCCTTCCGCCCGCACCGCGCGCCTGCCGCCCATCCCCGAGGAGTGTCACTTGAAGCACTGGCGCCGCGCGCTGTTCACCTTCGCCGCCGGCCTGCTGGCCGCCGCGACGTCCGATGCCCGCCCGATCTGCACCGTCGTCGCCGACGCCGCCACCGGCCAGGTGCTCGTGCAGCAAGGCGACTGCGCGACCCGCGTGACGCCGGCGTCGACGTTCAAGGTCGCCATCAGCCTGATGGGCTTCGATGCGGGCGTCCTGAAAGATGCGCACACACCGACGCTCGATTTCCACGCCGGCTACCCCGACTGGGGCGGCGCGCCGTGGCGCGAGCCGACCGACCCGGCGCGCTGGATGAAGCTGTCGGTGTTCTGGTACTCGCAGCAGGTCACGCAGGCGCTCGGGCAAGCGCGCTTCCAGCGGTACACGAACGCGTTCGGCTACGGCAACGCGGACGTGACCAGCCAGCAGGGTGAACTGAACGGCGTGATGGGCGCATGGGTCAACGCGTCGCTGCGCATCTCGCCGCTCGAACAGGTCGGCTTCCTGCGCAAGATCGCGAACCGGACGCTGCCCGTCAGCGCGCACGCGTTCGACATGACCGAGCGCATCACGCTGATCGACACGCAGCCCGGCGGCTGGGTCGTGCACGGCAAGACGGGCACCGGGTCGCCGGGGCGCAAGTACGATGCGTCGCACGCCTACGGCTGGTTCGTCGGCTGGGCGGCCAAGGGGCCGCGCAAGCTCGTGTTCGCGTACCTGATGCAGGACGACCAGCGGCAGACGCCGAACGCCGGCCTGCGCGCACGCGATACGTTCCTGGAGGCGCTGCCTGCCCTCGCCGAACCGGGCAGGCCGCAATGAGCACCGGGCCGCGCAACGCGCGGATCGACCTGCTGCGCGGCGTGTCGATCGTGCTTGTCCTGCTGCATCACTTCAACATCCCCTACTCGCTGCGCGACACGGCGCTCGCCCGCGTATTCGGCTGGGATGCGGTGCATGCGGTGGTGCGCAACGGCAACTACGGCGTGACGATGTTCTTCGTGATCTCCGGCTACCTGATCACGTCGAATGCGCGGCGCCGCTGGGGCAGCCTCGGCGCGGTCGACGTGCGCGCGTTCTACGTGTCGCGTATCGCACGCATCATCCCGTGCCTGCTCCTGCTGCTCGCGCTCGTCAACGGCCTCGCGGCGGCCGGCGTGCCGATCTTCCAGAACCATGCGCCGGAGGGCATCGCGGTGTCGTTCTGGCTCGTGAATCTCGCGTCGCTGACGTTCTGGATGAACGTGCTGATCGGCGCGTACGGCTGGGTCAACTACGCGCTCGGCGTGCTGTGGTCGCTGTCGGTCGAAGAGGTGTTCTACCTGTCGTTCCCGCTGCTGTGCATCGCACTGCGCCGCGATGCGCGACTGGTCGCGTTCTGGGTGATCATCGCCGCGATCGGGCCCGTGTACCGCTTCACGCACGCCGGCGACGAAGGCGGGTTCCTCTACGCGTACTTCGCGTCGTTCGACGGGATTGCAATCGGCTGCTGCACCGCGCTGCTGGCCGAGCGCGTGAACGGGCAGCGGCTGGCCGCGCCGCTCGTGCAGTGGCTCGTCGTGGCGGCGATGGCCGTGCTCTATCTGGCCTGGCCGATTGCGGAAAGCCATGTCGCAGGCGTCACCGCGATGGCGCTCGGCACGGCCGCGCTGCTGATCGGCGCGCACGTCAACGGCGAGCGCGCGCACGGCCGCCTGCTCGCGCCGCTGGGCCGTGCCGGCAAGCTGAGCTACGAACTGTACCTGTTCCACTTGATCGTGCTCGGCGGACTGCGCACGTTCTGGCCGCCGTCGGCCACGCATGGCGACACGAAGCTGCTGTTGCTGATGGCGTATCTGGCGTTGTCGGCGGCGCTGAGCGCAGCGATCGCACGCGGCTATGCGACACCGCTCGACCGTTACATCAAGCGGATCGCGTCGCGGCCTTCGTCGCGCGTGCCGGACGGCGCGCGCTTCTAGCGTGCCATCGGCAATGGCTGCCGGTCAGCCGCAAAAAAATCGGCCAGGGCCCGGCCGTATCGCTCGACGATACCGGCCGGCCTGACCGCAAGCCCCGCGTACAGACGGTGAAAATCGTCGATCAGTCGAGATAGTCCGCGTATTCCTTGCGCGTATAGCTGGCGAGCGTCTGCCACGGCAACGTCTCGCGCCGCGCGGCCGGCGCCGGTGTCAACGTCAGCTTGCGCACGACGCGGCCGTCGGCACTCCGGTATTCGACCGACAGCGGCGCCTGCAGCTTCTCGTTCCACAGGATCCGGTTCACACCGCGCGCACCGGGTGTGTCGACCGCCTGCTCGTACCAGCGGGTGCCGGGCGTGTCGCCGCGCTTCGCCACTGCGAGCCGCTTCAACTGCGACGGCGGCGTGACGTAGTACGCGTTGTCCCACGAGCCGTCGAAGCCCGTGGTTTCGTACTCGGCCGGCGGCACGCTGACGACCGTCCGGTTCGCCACATCCACATACTCGATGCGCGTCGTCTTGCCGTCGGACGTCACGTGCCGCGCGGCCGCCTGGAAGTTGAAGTGCTTGTGGCCCGCGTGGGCGGCTGCCGGCTGCACGCCAGTGCGAGCGCCCGCGTCGTGGTCATGGTCGTGATCGTCGCCGTGCCCACCTGCCGCCGCGACGGGCAGCACGCGTTCGACCCACACGTGCCCGTCGCGCCGCACCATCCGTTCGCGATACATCGTCGTGCGCGTCACGCCGTCGGCCGACACCGTGCGGCTCTCGTGCAGCAGCACGGCGTCGAGATCGGCCGCTGCAAGGGCCGGCAGCGCAACCCACCCGCAAGCGAGCGCGCAGAGAAGCTGACGTTTCATCGGGCGTTCCCGTTCCTCATGCAGTCAACGGATTCAGAAGCCGAACGCCGAGCGCACGAGACCGAACACCTTCGTGTTGTCGATCGTGCCCTTGAACGCCTTCGCATCCGCACCGTCGGCGAACAGCATCACGTCGCCGCCGCCGTGCGTCTCCGAGCCCGCGCTCCCCATCCGCACGCCGACTTCCTGCAGATACGCCTCGTTCGTCGCGGTGGCCGAATCGACCGACGCGCGCACGTTCGGCCGGTTCGCGCCGTTGCCGAACACCAGCGTCGTGTAGGTGTTGCCGTCGGCGTCCTTGCTCGGCTGGCCGTCGCGATAGTTTCGGCTGATGTCGAGAATCGGATTGCCGCGCTTCGAATAGCCGTTGATCGTCATCGTGTGGTCGTGGTCGGCCGTCACGACGATCAGCGTGTTCGACAGGTCGACCTTCGACAGCGCGACGCGGATCGCTTCGTCGAACGCCGCCGTGTCCTCCAGCGCGCGTTTCGCATTGGTGCCGTGCAGCGCGTGATCGATCCGGCCGCCTTCGACCATCAGGAAATAGCCGTTCGAATTCTTCGACAACACGTCGATCGCCTTCGACGTCATTTCGGCAAGGCTCGGCTGCGTCGGCCCTTCGCCCTTGCCCGCGACGCGATCGAGTTCGTACTCGAGATGGCTCGTCGAGCTGAACAGGCCAACCAGCTTGCCGTTGCCGGCCTGCGCGAGTTGATCCCTGGTCGCGACGACCGTGTAGCCCTTCGCCTTCATCTCGTTGAGCAGGTTGCGGCCGTCCGCGCGCCCGCGCTTGTTGGCCGCCGGATCGAACGGCGTCCAGTGGTTGCGGCCGCCGCCCATCAGCACGTCGACGCCGTCGCCGAGCGCCGCGTTGTAGCCTGCGCCGCCCGGTGCGGCCTGCGCGGCGATGTCGTACTGCGCATCGCGATGGCAGATGTGCGAATAGGTCGCGGCAGGCGTCGCGTGCGTGAGCTCGGTCGTCGTGATCGCCCCCACCGCCTTGCCGCGCGCCTTCGCCAGCTCCAGCAGCGTTGCGACCGGCTGGCCGTTGCCCGGCGCGCAGTTGTTGACGGTCTTGTTGCCGTTCGCGTCGTTGCCCGGCGCGACCGCGCGCGTGTCCGACGACATCGACAGCACTTCGTTGTTCATCTTCACGCCGGTCATGTACGCGGCCATCGACGGCGCGCTGTCGGTCGTCTGCGCGTCGTTCGAGAAGGTCTTGACGCGCGCGGTGCGGGCCAGCTTCTCCATCGTCAGTTGTCCCGACTCACCGACCTTGTAGATCCGGCTCGCCGTCACGGTCGTCGGCCCCATGCCGTCGCCGAGAAAGAAAATCACGTTCTTCGCCTGGCCGGCGGCCTGCGCCGCGCCGCATGCGAAACCCGCGACGGCCAGCGCCGCCGCGATGCACTTGATGGTCGACATCCTGTATTCCCCTGTACCCGTATGGTCGGCGCTCACAGCTGCACCGCGTTGCGCACCAGCTCGAAGACCTTGTTGTTCTCGATCACGCCGTGGAACGCATCCGCGCCGCGGCCGATCGCACCGAGGAACACATCGGTGCCGCCGTGCGTCTCGTTGCCCTTGTCCATGCGCACGACCGCCTCCTGACGATAGTCGTCGGCGCCCGTCACCGCGTCGGTGAGTGCCGTGCCCGCGCGGCTGCCCTGCACACGGTTCTCGCCGTTGCCGAAGCCGATGATCGTGTACGGCGCGCCGTCCGCGTCCTTCGCGACCGCGCCCGTCTGGTAGCTGCGCAGCACGCCCAGCACGCCGGGCTTGCCCGCCTCGGTCTTGCCGGTGCGCGCCGCATAGCCATTCAGCACCAGCGTGTGATCGTGGTCGGCCGTGACGACGATCAGCGTGTTCTTCAGGTCGGGATCGGTCTTGCGCACCTTGTCGATCGTGGCCTTGATCGCGTTGTCGAACGCGACCGTGTCCTGCAGCGCGCGCTTCGCATTGGTGTCGTGCAGCGCGTGGTCGATCCGGCCGCCTTCGACCATCAGGAAATAGCCGGCCGGGTTCTTCTGCAGCACGTCGAGCGCGCGCGTCGCCATGTCGGTGAGGCTCGGCTCCTTGGTCGCGCCGCGATCGAGGTCGTAGCTCATGTGGCTCGACGAGAACAGGCCGACCAGCTTGCCGCCCTTGGTCGCGTCGGCGGCCAGCAGATCGTCGCGGTTCTGCGCGAACGCATAGCCCTTCGCCTTCAGCTCGTTGACCAGGTTGCGCCCGTCGGTGCGCTTGCCGCCGCCGTCCTTCGGCACGAAGAATTGCGTGCCGCCGCCGAGCACGACGTCGACACCGTCGCCCAGCGCACCGTTGTAGCCCGCGCCGCCCGGCACGAGTTGCGCGGCGATGTCGTTCTCTGCGTCGCGATGGCACACGTGTGCATACGTTGCCGCAGGCGTGGCGTGCGTGACACGCGTGGTCGTCACGACACCGGTGGCCAGCCCCTGCGCCTTCGCGATCTCGAGCAGCGTCGTTGCCGATTTGCCGTTGTTCGCGCCGCAGTTGCCAGTGAGGCTCGCGGTCGGCTCGATCGCCTTCGTGTCGGGCGACATCGAAATCACTTCGTTGTTGGTCTTGACGCCGGTCATGTACGCCGACATCGACGGTGCGCTGTCCGTCACCTGCGCATCGTTGGAATAGGTCTTCACGAACGCGGTTTCCGGCAGCGTATCGATCGTGAGCGCGCCGTCTTCACCAACCGCGAAGATGCGCGCGGCCGTCAGCGTCGTGATCCCCATGCCGTCGCCGAGGAAGAAGATCACGTTGCGCGCGGCCAGCGGCTTCATGGGGCCGGGCGCCGTGCTGGTCGGGCCGTCGTCGCTGCCGCATCCGGCAAGTGCAAAGGCGCCCGCGCACAGCAGCGCCGCCAGTTTGATTCGATTCATGTTGCCGGTTCCCCCCGCCATTGATGCTTTCGAAATGAAAGGCGATGGTAGGAACCTGATGTGACGGCAATATGAATGGTAATTGGAAGGATTAGAAGGGATTACGAAAGGAGAAAGCGAGGCGCCACGACCGGGCGCACCGCACACAGCGGCATCATTCGGTGTGTTCGGCGGTGACGCTGCGCACGGTCACGATCCGCGCAGGCGGTATGTTTGCCCAGACGATCCGGCTGCCGCAGGCAACAAATGCCGAATCGCCGAGCGGATGACGGCCGGGCGGCCGCAGATCGTACGTGAACTGAATCATCACGCCGTCGGCCGACAGCACGCGATGGCACTGGTCGACGATCGCCGCCACATCCTGCCGCGGCAGCGTGCGCAGCGGCAGGCACGACACGATCGCGTCGACGCGGGCCTCGGGCGGCAGCAGCCGCTCGAGCTGCCGTGCGTCGCCCGACACGATCGAGATGCCCGGAAAGCGTCGCCGCAGATGCTGGACGAACGCCGGCGAACGCTCGACCACGACGAGGCGCCGGGGCGCGACACCGCGTTCGAGCAACGCCGCGGTGATCGCGCC